>CAUEKH010000352.1 GCA_959018155.1 uncultured Hungatella sp. | reverse complement strand
ACTTAAAATCCTGCGGGCCTAATCGCCCGTACCGGTTCGATTCCGGTCGCCGGCACTTGAACAGGAACAGACGAATGAGTCTGTTCCTTTTTTGTTGCTGTTAAACGAAAGTTTCCCCGCGGATAAAAACTGCCGCGCCCGTCCATACTAGATCGTGTCTGGAAATCAGACAGAGCTGAGAAAAAAGAAAAGAGGTACGGCCATGAGCGCGGATGCAGAACTGCTGAATTTTATTTACCAGAATTCCCAGATGGGAGTAGAGACATTGAACCAGCTGATTCCCATGGTGGATAAGGAGAACTTTAAGAAACAGCTGGAAGCACAGCTGCGGGAGTATACGGATATCCATACAGAAGCCAAAAAACTGTTAAATGAACACGGGTACGATGAAAAAGGGATCGGGGCCATGGAAAAGATTATGACCTATCTCATGGTAGATATGAAGACCCTGTTCGACAAATCCTCGTCTCACATAGCGGAAATGCTTCTGCAGGGAAGCAATATGGGAATTATAGATGCGATTAAGAAGATAAACCGATATGAGGGAGAAGCGGATAAAGAGATTCTGGCATTGATGAAGCACCTCCTGAAATTTGAGGAAAATAACGTGGAACGGTTGAAGAAGGCGCTGTGAGGCTGTATAATGATAAAAGATATGCCATTATCAGACAGGCAGGGCCAGAGATATGATTCTCAGTGTGAGCAGACGGACCGACATTCCGCAGTTTTATTCCGACTGGTTTTTCGACCGGATGAAAGCCGGGTTTCTCTGCGTGAGGAATCCGATGAACAGCCGCCAGGTCAGCAGGATTGATTTATCCCCGGACCTGGTGGATTGTGTTGCTTTTTGGACCAAGAATCCGGCGCCCATGATGGGACGGATTGGCGAACTTGGAAAAATTCCTTACTACATACAATTTACCCTGACAGGATATGGCAGAGATATAGAACCGGGTCTTCCGGATAAACGTCAGCTGATAGAAATTTTCCGTGAAACGGCAGAACTTGCAGGGGCGAAACGGCTGGTGTGGCGGTACGATCCGATTTTTTTTAACGAAAAGTATACGAAAGAGTATCACTGCCGCGCATTCCGTGAAATAGCAAGGGGGCTTAGCGGTTTCTCGGAGAAGGCGGTTATCAGTTTTCTGGACATTTATGGAAAGACAAAGAGAAATATGCGTGGAATTCCGGTGACAGAACCGGATGAGGAGATGATGTCTGACATTGCCGGGAGTATGGCGTCCATTGCGGGCGAATACGGGATTCGGGTGGAATCCTGTGCGGAGAAGGTCGATTTAAGCGGTGTGGGAGTAGCGCACGGCTGCTGTATCGATCCGGGGCTCATAGAAGTTCTCACCGGCAGAACGCTTCTTAAGAAGAAAGACCGAAATCAGAGAGCCGAATGTGGCTGTATCGAGAGCGTGGAAGTGGGAGCGTACGATACGTGTCTGTGTGGCTGTAAATACTGTTATGCCAATGACAGCCTGGAAGCTGTAATGCGGAAGAGACAGGATTTCGATGGTTCTTCACCGTTGCTTTGCAGTGTGTTAAGAGAAGAGGACCGGATTACAACCCGGAGAACGGGGAAGCTCTTTGCCGGTGCGCAGCGGAAAGAAACGGAGAAAGTAATGAATTAGGGGGGTACAAATGAAAAAACATGCAAGGATTCTGTTTCCCATTATGTTTGGGCTGCTTCTGATTGTCAGTGTGGTATCGGTTATAAAGGTGATTGATGTCCGCAACTATGGAAAATTGATTAACTATGTGGGGATTGTCCGCGGCGCCTCTCAGAGAGTGGTAAAGCTGGAGACGAATGGCCGGCCGGATAATGAACTGATCGCGTACATAGACGATATTCTTGAAGAACTGAAGACGGGGCGCGGGACAATCGGTCTTGTAAATGCAGAAAATGCGGAGTATAAACAGGATTTACTCCTGCTGTCAGATCAGTGGAATGAGATAAAGAAAGAGATAGATGCGGTGCGGGCAGGAAACCCGAAAGAAAAACTTCTGGATTCCAGTGAGAAGCTGTTTGAGATAGCAAATGAGACTGTATTTTCCATTGCGGAATTCTCCAATGAAACGGCGGGAAGAGTTTCCCGTTTGATTATTGTGACAGCGCTGGTCTGCGGAATTGACTGTGCGCTGGCAATCTATTTTTATGTCAGAAGGTTTTTTGAACTGAAGAATACAAACAAGAAGCTGGAAGATCTGGCTAACAGAGACGAACTGACCGGCGCCTACAACATGGAGAAATTTTATTCAGAAGCAGACCGCGTTTTAAAATCCGGGAAATATGAAAAAGTTGCGATTCTCTGTGTTGACTTTGAAAATTTCCGGTATGTGAACGATGTTTTCGGATATGAATATGGAGATACCCTGCTGAAAGATTATGCCCGGTTCCTGATGGACGGACTGGGCGTGGATGAGGCGCTGGGCCGTATGATGGCTGATCGGTTTGCCATCCTGCGCTGCTACGAGAGCAAGGATGAACTTCTGTGCAGGCAGAAGGATATAGATAACGAGTTCTTAAACTCAGTGGCGGCTGCCTCCAACCCCCATTTAATGACGGTTGCGTGCGGGATTTGCTGTGTGGAGGATCTGGTAGAGGAAGCCAATGGCGTGATGATGGTAAACAGAGCCGGTTTTGCTCAGAAGGTGATAAAGAATCATCCCGGGGATAAGTATGCGTTTTACGATGAGAGCATTCGCAAAAAACTGATAGCTGAGATGTCTATCCGGGATCGGATGCAGAAAGGCTTGGACGACAGGGAATTCGTTGTTTATCTTCAGCCAAAGGTAGGGGTAAAAGACGGAAAAATAAGAGCAGCGGAAGCGCTGGTGAGATGGGATGTGCCAGGGCAGGGCCTGCTGTCACCGGGACTCTTCATCCCTGTTCTCGAAAAGAACCATTTTATTGGCAAAGTGGATCAGTATGTATTTGAAAATGTCTGCCGCTGGCTGCGCGTCCGCTTAGACAGTGGGCTGCCGGTGGTCCCTGTGTCGGTCAATGTATCAAAAATCCAGTTTTACAATCCGGATTTTATCCAGGTTTACACTGACATCAGAGATCAGTACAAGATTCCGGAAGGCCTGCTGGAGATTGAACTGACGGAATCGGCCGCGTTTGAGCGCCAGGATTATCTGTCGCATATAGTGACGGAACTGCATGAAAATGGGTTCCTGTGTTCTCTCGACGATTTCGGTTCCGGTTTTTCCTCTCTGGGAATGCTCAAGGATCTGGCGATTGATGTGCTGAAGCTGGATGGGACGTTCTTCCGGGTAAGCGTCAATATCAACCGGGAACATACGATTGTAAAGAGTATTATCCGTATGGTGAAGGAACTGGATATCTGCACGGTTGCAGAAGGGGTAGAATATGAAGAACAGGTGGAATTCTTAAAATCGACAGACTGTGATTTAATTCAGGGATTTGTATATTATAAACCAATGGCAATACCGGAGTTTGAGCGCCTTTTGGACGAAAATGGGAAAGCGCAGCCAGAAGAAATCAGTCAGAATTTGTCGTCAGGGCAGTAAAAAAAATTTTATAAAATTCTTGACAACTGAAAGGAAATCCTGTAAAATTACTCATGTTGTTGATGAGTTGCCCAGATAGCTCAGTTGGTAGAGCAGAGGACTGAAAATCCTCGTGTCGTTGGTTCGATTCCGACTTTGGGCATTGTACTTCGAAAGAGGTACATTTGAAATGCTTTTGATATTCCGTTGCGGGTGTAGTTCAATGGTAGAACACCAGCCTTCCAAGCTGGATACGTGGGTTC
>CAUEKH010000351.1 GCA_959018155.1 uncultured Hungatella sp. | reverse complement strand
CTCCATGGCGTATGACAGATGTATGGACCATGCAGTCCCGTGAAGATGAGATCGAGTACTGCAAGCAGCACGGAATTGACCTTCCGTTCTCCGCAGACAACAGCTACAGCCGCGACAGGAACTTATGGCACATCAGCCACGAGGGTCTGGAACTGGAGGATCCGGCAAATGAGCCGAACTACGATCATTTACTCGTTCTCGGCGTTTCTCCTGAGAAGGCTCCTGATAAGGGCGAGTACGTAACCATGACCTTCGAAAAGGGAATCCCGACCAGCGTAAATGGCGAGAAGATGAAAGTTTCCGATATCATCAAAAAGTTAAATGAATTAGGCGGCAAACACGGCATCGGCATCGTAGATATCGTAGAAAACCGTGTTGTCGGCATGAAGTCCCGCGGCGTCTATGAGACTCCTGGCGGAACCATCCTGATGGAAGCGCACCAGCAGCTGGAAGAACTGGTATTAGACCGCGCCACCATGGAAGTAAAGAAAGATATGGCCAACAAATTCGCCCAGATCGTATACGAGGGAAAATGGTTCACTCCGCTGCGTGAGGCCGTTCAGGCATTCATCGAATCCACCCAGCAGTACGTAACCGGAGAAGTGAAGTTCAAGCTTTACAAGGGCAACATCATCAAGGCCGGCACCACTTCCCCATACTCCTTATACAGCGAGTCCCTGGCATCCTTCACCACAGGCGATCTGTATGACCACCACGACGCAGACGGCTTCATCACCCTGTTCGGACTTCCGCTCAAGGTTCGTGCAATGAAGATGCAGGAGTTAGAAAACAACAAGGGTAAATAAATTGAAATTAAAATAAAAAGCAGAACAGCCTGTTCCCAGGAAAAATAGGGGAACAGGCTGTTCTGGTTTTTAAGGTTTTATGGTTTTTATTTTCACTCCGTCTCCACAATATTCTGAATCCACACACCTTTCTTCACCAGCACAAATCCAATCAGACACTTGATTAAATCCACCGACTGGCAGAGCAGGTAGAGCGGCACGATCGGCACCGATGTAAAGCGGCTTAAGGAGTAGGCCAGAGGGATGCTGGCCACCCACAGAAAGACACTGTCAAACAGGAAGGTAACAATCGTCTTCCCGCCGGATCGAAGCGTAAAATACGACGCATTTAAAAATGCCCCCACCGGCATGAACAGCGCGATAATCCGGATAAAGCTTGCCGCCAGCCCTCTCACCTCGTCTGTGGTGTTGTAGATCATCGGGAAGAGAGGCGCAAGCAGCGCCAGCACCGCACCGATTCCCATACAGGAGGCCACGGCAAACGCAATCAGCTTCGTATCCGTGTCGCGCGCCTCTTTCATTTTCCCTGCCCCTAAAAGCTGACCGATAATAATTGCCACTGAATTTCCCAGCGCAAGATATACCACATTAAACACGTTACCGATGGTGGAAGAGATATTAAGCCCCGCCACCGCGGCCAGCCCTCTCACAGAATAGCACTGCATCAGCGTTGCCATACCCGCCGCCCACAAAATCTCATTTACCATCAGGGGCGTCCCTTTCACCACGATCTGACCAACCAGACTCTTCGGTATGTAGATGCTTCGGTAAGCGCCTTCAATAAATGGATGGGCCTTTTTATGGCTGTGGGTCCAGTAAATTACGATGGCCGCCTCAATATATCTGGAAATCACCGTCGCGACAGCGGCTCCCACCACGCCCAGCACGGGTGCGCCCAGCTTTCCGAAAATCAGGATATAATTCAGCACAAGATTCACAAACACGGCCACAATTCCGGCCTTCATCGGCACAACCGTCTCGCCGCACTCCCTTAAGGTGCTGGTATAGACCTGCTCGATTCCAAATGGAATAATTCCGGCAAGCATGACAAGCAGATACCGTTTCCCGTGCTCTAAAGCCACAGCCAGTTCCGCGTCATTTCCCTCCCCGTGAAGATACATGGAAATCAGATTTTCACCATGCGTCACGAAAATCATGATTGCAGCCCCAATCAGCACAATACAGCCAATCATCTTAAACCGGAACGTATGGCGCACCCCTTCATGGTTTCCGCCGCCAAAATACTGGGCTCCAAAAATCCCGGCCCCGGAAACGACTCCGAAAATACTGATATTAAATACAAACAGCAGCTGATTCACGATGGCCACGCCGGACATCTGCTCCGTCCCCACCATCCCGATCATAATATTGTCCAGAAGGCTGACAAAATTAGTGATCCCATTCTGCACCATAATCGGTATGGCAATGGCCAGTACCATCCGGTAAAATGCTTTCGTTCCAATAAATCTCTTCATACGCACCCCTTGCAAAACTTTTCTCTTGTCTTTTCACTTTTCAGAAAAAATAATCCGCTCTGGCATTTCAAATCCCTGTTCCTGCCATCAGCGCATGGAGTAAATCATATCATAATCTATCCGGCCATGCAAGTTGAACCTTACATTCCCCCATTCCTTTCTCAGCCATTCCTTTCTCACCGCCAGCCAGGGCCGGACCACTCTCCGGCGTTTCCGCGATTGATGCCGGAAGTTATGCCAGAAGTTGATGCCAGATAGCAGAATGGCAGAAAAAACAGTTGCATTTCCCCTCCCATTCTGCTATTCTGTTCTTAACAGTTCATCTTCCTGTTTCTGGAAGAACCTATCCTGTCTTATTAAAATCTCATATCAAATCTAAAGGAGTATCTGCCATGAACGAAAAAATCCTCAATGAATGTATTCAGCAATGTAACGCCAATTCCACCAATGCCGGTATTTTTGTGGACTTCGACAACATTTACTACAGTTTGAAGGAATACGGAGTCGATCCTGAAGCGCCCGAATACTGCATTTTCTCTCTGATGGAACGAATCTACTCCATTGACAAAATCCGGACACTCCGCGCTTATGCCGATTACGACCAGGTAGGCGTCTCATTAAAACACCTCCAGGAAATGAGAGTGCAGATTAAAAATGTCTACGGGAACGGCTTAGAGGAAGAATACCGGAAAAATGCCTCCGACATCGAGTTATCCGTGGATGCCCTGGAAATCTACTACCGTTCCCCCCGAGATCGACACCTTCGTTTTCATAACCTCTGACAGCGACATGATTCCCATTATGAGCCGCCTCATGTACAAAGGAAAACACGTTCATCTATTCTACATTGAGGGCAACACCTCCCACTATCAGGATATCTCCCGCTTCTGCCATGTCAAATGCGACTTACTCTCACTCTTCGAAATCAATCCCAAACGGAAAAACCCGGAATACTGGAAAGACGATGCCTTAAATGTCATAGCTGACTGGTACAGCCACCGCAAAAGCGATAACATGCTGCTGGGTGGAAAATGGCTGAACCGCCTCTTCTGTGAAAAGCTGCACATTTCCTCCAGGGCCGCCAGCCGGCTCATCTGTTACTTACAGGACCACGGCTATATCTGTGAAACCCGCAACTGCGCCGGCCATTCCGGTTACTGTTTAAACAGCGGCAAAAAAACAGAACCGGCATGTCCGGGACTTACCGCTTCCCTTCCATACCGGTTCTCTGATGTAACTTCTTAAACCCTTAAGGCTTTATCAATTTCCCGCCGCATAATACGCGTCGATTCCATCGGCAATTCCTCTGGCAATCTTATCGCGGTACTCTTCTGTGGCCATCTTCTTATCTTCCTCGGCGTTGCTCATAAATCCCATCTCCACGATGGTTACAGGGATCGTACACCAGTTAATTCCGCTCATGGTATCCGTCTCCTGGACGCCACGGTTTCTAAAGCCGGTCTGAGCGCAGATTCCGTTGGTTACAGCCTTGGAAAGCGCAGAACTCTTG
>CAUEKH010000350.1 GCA_959018155.1 uncultured Hungatella sp. | reverse complement strand
GTATTCCGGGCCTTCCTCCCCCTGGATTCCCACCTCAATTTCAATCTCCTTCACCTGCCCGGCAAGCTGTAAAACCCCCTGGCTCACCATCTCCTTATCGTCGAACCGGCGTAAATTCTGGATCGAACACCGCAGTTCCCGGATTCCGTCAGAAGTCAGCTTCTGCGCCTGTTCTAAATACTCGGAATCCCCATATTCCACCTTCAAAAGCCGAATCAGGGAATGGATCATGGTGAGCGTATGGCCCACGGTATCGTGGACCTCCTGCGCGATGCGGTTGCGCTCCATCTCAAGAGCCAGCTTCTGATTAGATACCGCCAGTTCCCGCCCCTGACGGAGAAGTTCATAATACTTCCCGACATCGGTAAACATCATATTTCCGGCCATCAACCGGCCCTGACGGTCGTGGTAAAGATACTGTTTCCTTTCCAGCCTGCGGCCGTCAGCCAGGGTGATATCATCTCCCTCAGGCAGCCTGGCAATCTCCTCCCCGGCCTCGATCCCGAACCATTGCGCCGCCGTCCTGTTGCAGTATGTAATTTTGCCCCGGCGGTTGTAGACCACCACGCCTTCCCCGATCTCCGCAAATATTTTTTCAAAGGCCATGGGATTGACGTCGAGGAAATCATACCGGAATACGGCCAGCAGCATCAGCACACCGGAAAGCGCAAAGGCCGGCGGCGTCAAATCAAATCCGCTCTGTACGATTCCGCTTAAATAAAGCAGATTGAACCCCAGCGGAATCGCCGCGGAAAGAAGAATCATCGCAATATGCGAAGGCGCCACCCGGTTCTTTCTAAAGTTCACCAGCAGCACTCCCATCCCTGCCAGCACACAGAAATAAGTATAAATCATATGGAAATAAAATACCGGCCCGTACGTCACGGCCGTCATCTCGAACACGCGGTAAAAGAGGTGGTGCGTTTCATTTGTCAGCATCATGGAATAGTTGACGGCTGAGACAGCAAACAGAAAAACTTCCAGCCAACGCTTCATTTTGTGTCCGCAGTAGAGGGCTGAGAACTCCAGCCAGGCCGGCCCGATAAAGCTGATCCCCACATAGGAAATACCATAGGCCAGATACTTCTCCCCTCTCGTCACCGGCAGCGCGGTGAAAAGCTGGGGAATACACCAGATAATCACCAGGAACTGACATGCGGTCAGCGCCCTTGTGGTCCGGTTCCAGTCCGCCTTTTTAAGCAGCCACCCGGCAGTATACAGTGACAGCCCGATCGCGGACAAATACGCCGTCATTCTCAGGATTTCCACCATCCTCATGTCCTCCTTATAAAATATCGGGGTATCTTTCTCATACCCCGATACGATTCCTTATACTCCGATTATAGTCGAGCCGGAAGTTCCTGTCAAAGAACTTCTCAACTTCTCTGTTTTTTTATTTTTCTCTGTTTTTGGCCTCATACCAGGCGGCGAAACCAATCAGTCCCACGCCTGCCGCCAACAGATAAATCCACCAGGATAAGCTGAGCCAGAAGCCTTTTGTCATGTACAGAGCCGCCAGAACGATAACGGTACCCGATATTTTCACCCAGCGCCTGCTCTTTATTAAATAGGCTGCGAGGAAGACAAGGAGGCATACTCCTTCCAGAATCAGCGCATCCCATACATCTCCCTCCAGGACCGCGGCCACTGCCATGGAAGCCAGGCAGAAAATTCCGATTCCTGTCTGTATATTGCGGACGTATCTTTCCTTTCCCCAGATAACCGGAAGTCCGGCTGCAAAGAGGACTAACGGGAGAAGCTGCATTTCCAGCCAGATTCTGTCCGGGATTTGAAACAGCGGCTGAATCCACCAGGCCGTAACAGCCACTGCCATCATGGCTGTCCGGATCCATTTTCGGATACCTGTAAAAACATTGTACTGCATGAGATACGGGATAAGAAGCAGTGTGTAAAGGAAACGCCATTCCCTGCTTCCGAAATATGCCATCACAACGAGGACTGCGCCTGCCGCCATCTGGAACCAGTCGACCTTCTCGATTTTACCGTCCTGTTCAGACTGACGGTATACAGGTCCAAGAAGGCGGAGTATGATTCCCGACAGGAGAAGGAAAATCATGGTTGACAGGTATATCAGATTCTCTGAAAATTCTGCTCTCATCATGAGATTCCATGGCAGCGGCAGAACCATCAGTGCCACTGGCAGACCGGCGCCGTGGCAGCGGCCGGAATAAATTTTACAGTACACAACCAGGAAGACTGCCAGACAGATAACCGGCCAGATCGCCCCTGTCAAATCGTTCTGGTAATACTGTAACATCAGTGCAATGAATACCACACTTCCTGCGATATCCCAGTACCAGTCTTTCCTCTGCTCTTTATCCTTGAGGACCGCAGCCGCATATTCCAGTACCAGCAGTCCAAATACTGCCAGAATCTCCAGCAGCCGGTTCGGCAGCCGTCCGTACAGTTCAAGGTAGAGGCCGGCCAGAGAATAAAGGCTGCTCCCTTTCCTCATAAGCTTCCTTTGGCTCCCCTCCATTTCCCATGATTTCAGGAATAAGTAGACCGAGAGAACAAGGAAAAATGGGACTGCCCGTTCATTTTCAATCTGCGTATAGAACTGAAGTCCTGTTCCCAGAAGCAGAATATCGGGGCAGAAACAGTCTTTCTTTCTGAAATCCCACACGGCGATAAGAGCAAGGCAGCTAAACAGCGCCAGATCCCATCGGACATCCACCGATCCCATTTCCCCGATTATCCCGCATACCGATGCGGTCAGTCCGCAGAGAAGATAAGGGAATGATCTCCAGGCAATACGGTTACGGCTCTTCCACTGCAATGCCACCGCTGCCAGCACCAGGAAAGCGACGGTTACTGACAGATAACTTTCCAGGGACCGATAGCCCCAGAGCGCGTCCTGTATGAGAACGAGCGTGTTCATCAGGAGAACCGCCGTGCTTATTTCCACTTCGCCCCGGACTTTGAGGGGGTTGAACTCCTGCCAGTTCACAGTAAACCATACTCCCTGAAGGATCACAGCCGCCATAAAGCGGAATTCCACACAGAGAGGGAGGGACCACACCACATACAGGCTGAAAAGCGATAAAAGGAGACTATACAGGATTGAAAATACCTTCTGACCGTTCCACCGCGCCAACGCCACTCTCATCCCCACCGTGGCAATTGCCAGACAGAATATCTTCCAGATTGTTATTCTATACTCGACCAAAAAGATTCCCACATCCTGCGCCGGAAATCCCAGCAGCGTCCCCGGCATCAATAATGCAGAGAACACCAGAAAATGAATGATTGAAAAATAACTCCAGATTCCCTCTGTCTGCTCCGGGAGGAACCCTTTTCCCCCCTGTTTTTTACGGTTCCCGTTAAGCCAGTCACACAGCAGAAGCAGGAAGGAGTAGCACACCATGCCCTCTGCAAATCCAACGCCGTCTTTTCTCAGCGCCGCCATCAGAAATGTCATGCTGACTGTGAGCCCCAGCAGATAAACGTACGCATAAACCTTTTCTTTATAATTTTTAAATCCCGTTAAAAACGCAGCTTCTGTCACCACGCTTCCACACCATAAAACCCACCAGCGGTTCTGTCCTTCCAGGACAAATCCAGGGCCGAGAAGTTTAAAATATCCGACTGCCAGAACCGTCAGAAAGAGGAAAATACTACCCAGGATATAGAAAGCCCGGCTGGTCCTCTCAATTTTCAGCTTTTTTCCCGCGATACAGCTGGAAGTAAAAAACAGGATGGAAAACGCGAACACCATAACAGCCTTAAAGATATCGGGAAGAATTTTCCAGGCTGTCGTCGCAAAAATA
Organism: uncultured Hungatella sp.; assembly: GCA_959018155.1. Classification (GTDB taxonomy): domain Bacteria; phylum Bacillota; class Clostridia; order Lachnospirales; family Lachnospiraceae; genus Hungatella. The sequence continues at coordinate 1 of CAUEKH010000350.1, read as the reverse complement.
A
>CAUEKH010000349.1 GCA_959018155.1 uncultured Hungatella sp. | reverse complement strand
CGCACGGCTTAACTGCGACAGGGCGATGACTGGCGCGTGTAACTCTCTTGCAAGCGCTTTTAATGATCTCGATATCTCGGATATCTCCTGCTGCCGGTTATCTCCTCCACCTTTGCCACTTCCACTCATTAACTGTAAGTAGTCGATGATTACAACGCTTAATCCATACTCCAGCTTCATCTTCCGGCATTTGCTTCTCAGTTCCATGATCGAGATACCTGGCGTGTCGTCGATGATCAGCTTGGAGTTTCCGATTACACCGATTCCTTCGACTACCGCATCCCAGTCGGAATCGGACAGGGTTCCGGTTCGGAGTTTTTGGGAATCGACGTTGGATTCCATGGCTAACATTCGGTTTACTAACTGCTCTTTGGACATCTCCAGACTGAATACCATGCACGGTAAACCTTTTTTTACCGCAATGTGGTCTACCAGGTTTAAGACGAAGGCTGTCTTTCCCATGGAGGGACGGGCCGCTATCAGAATGAAATCTGAAGGCTGTAAGCCTGATGTCTTATAGTCCAAGTCTATGAAACCGGTTGGGATTCCGGTTACGGTTCCCTGGTTTTTGCTGGCTTCTTCTATCTTTTCCAGAACGTTCATCGCTACCTGACGGATGGGGACGAAATCACCAGAATTCCGGCTCTGGAGTAAATCGAATATCGTCTTCTCTGTCGTGGCAAGTATCGTCTCCAGAGGCTCTTTTCCAACGTAACACGTGTTGGCAATGTCTTCGTTGACCTTGATGAGACGCCGCAGTACCGCCTTCTCCCTCACAATGTTCGCGTATGACTTGACATTGGCCGAGGTCGGGACTGTCGTAATGATGTCCCGGACGAAGTCGAGACTGCTGACCTCGGGCGGGACATCTTTTTCTTTTAAACGGTTCTGAAGAGTTACCAGGTCTACCGGCTTGTTCTCGTTGAACAGCTCTACCATGGCTTCAAACATGACACCGTACTGGTGCTGGTAAAAGTCGTTGGCCGTGACGATTTCGGAAGCTGCAATGATTGCCTCGCGGTCCATCAGCATGGAACCAATGACCGACTGCTCTGCCTCTATGCTGTGGGGCAGTACCCGTTTCATCAGGGCATCATCCATGGTTTTTGGCCTCCTAGCTCTCTACTACCTTGACGTTTAACTTTCCTGTAACATCCTTGTGAAGCTTGATCGGTACCTGATGAACTCCAAAGGTCTTAAGCGGTTCCGGAAGAACCAGCTTCTTCTTGTCGATTTCAAGCCCTAACTGGCTGGAAATGGCAGCCGCGATTTCCTTTCCTGATACGGAACCAAAGGCTTTTCCGCCTTCTCCGGCTTTAATCGAAACGGTTATGGAAGATTCCGCAAGCTTTGCGGCAAGTTCTTTGGCGGCGGCAAGCTGCTCTGCGGCGATTCTGGCCTCATTGGCTTTCTGAAGCTTTAAGTCATTTAAATTCTTCGGGGTTGCTTCGATTCCAAGTTTCTTCGGAAGGATGAAGTTCCTCGCATATCCGTCATTTACCTTGACAATCTGTCCTTTTTTTCCAAGTGCTTTTACGTCTTCTAATAATACAATTTCCATTATGATACGTCTCCCTTCTCTATCATTTCTTTAATGACCGCTTTCACACGGTCCCTGGCTTCTTCCAGAGTGATATCTTTCAGCTGGGCGCCGGCTATGGTGCGGTGGCCGCCGCCGCCTAATTTCTCCATCATGACCTGAACATTGACCTCGTCAATAGAACGGGCGCTTAAGAAAATCGTCCCGTTATAAACGGTCATAACGATGGAAGCCTTGATTCCTGCTATATCAAGCAGCTCGTTGGCAGCCTGCGCCCCAACGACTGTGGGACTTTCAATCCCTTCAGACGGGCAGATACTGATGGCAAAACAGCCCTCAAATATCTCTGCCTCTCTTACCGCCTCCGCTTTTGCCTTATAATCATCAAGGTCATCGCGGAACAGCTTACGCACACGCACGACATCGGCGCCATTCCTGCGCAGGAACGCGGCGGCTTCAAAAGTGCGCACACCTGTCTGATTCGTAAAATTATTGGTATCGATCACGATACCGGCATACATGGCATCCGCTTCCGCTGATTTAATCCGGATTCCATCTGCAATGTACTGGAGAATCTCTGCAACCATCTCACACGCCGACGATGCGTACGGCTCTACGTAAGAGAGCACGGCATTCTCGATAATCTCGCTGCTCTGCCTGTGATGGTCCAGAACCACTACCGTCCTGACAAGACTGAGAAGTTCCGGGGCGTCGGTGATGCTGGGCCGGTTCACATCCACAACCACCAGGATGGTGTTGCCATCCACCAGTTCCGCCGCCTGCGCGCCGGTTAAGAAAATGTCCTCCGGATAGTCCGGGTTATCAATAAACCGGTCCATCATCGGCCGGACTGAGGATGTCACCTCATTTAAAATAACATTGGCCTTCTTATTCAATGCCGTGGCAATCCGGTAAATACCGATAGCAGCGCCAAAGGAGTCGATATCCGTCAGGCGGTGGCCCATAATCAGCAGCCTGTCTTTCGTCTCCATAAGCTCACGCAGTGCATGGGCCTTCACACGGGCCTTCACACGGGTCGTCTTCTCCACCTGCTGGGCCTTGCCGCCGTAATACTGGATGCGCTCGCCATCCTTCACAACGGCCTGGTCGCCTCCGCGGCCCAGTGCCATGTCAATAGCGGTGCGGGCATACTCATAATTCTGGCTGTAGCTCTCCCCGTTCATACCGAGGCCGATACTCAGCGTCACAGCCATCTCATTTCCTATATTGACCGTCTTTACCTCTTCCAGAATGGAGAACCGGTTCTCCTTCAGTTCAGGAATATAACACTGCTTGATGGCAATGAAATACTTATCCTTCTCCAGCTTCTTCACGATACCATTCATGGCCGTGATATACTTCGTAATCTTTCTGTCAATCAGGGCTGTCAGCAGAGAGCGGCGAACCTCTTCCACGCTCTCCAGAGCCTCATCGTAATTGTCCAGATAAATAAGGCCGGCAACCATCTTCTGGTCGTCTACCAGTTTCTTTAATGTAAGAATCTCTGTCTCATCGAATAAATAGACCGCAATCAGCGCCTGATCTGCATCCACCGTACCGAGGGCTTCTGTCACCTCTTCAATGGAATCGTTCATAAAAATGGACTTTAACTGGATCTGATACATCCTGTCGCCGCACATACTGTGAATCACAGTCACGCCGTCTTCCAGCGCCAGAACCTCCTTCGTTATCTCCGGGAAAATAGATGACAGGCTCTTTCTCGTATTTTTAAATGGCTTATCTTCACCCAGCACCTCGCTTAACGCGGTATTTCCCCACATCAGCCGTCCGCTCTCATCAGCGATTCCGTAAGGCAGCTCCAGATCCGTCAGCAGCTGTTTCTGCATCCAGGAATACTCCGCGGAAAATTCCACCAGACCGTTCAGCAGACGCTTTCTCCGATACGTATAGAGCCAGACCGCCACGCCAATATACAGCAATGTAAATACAGCCATCACAATCCCGGCTGTCACATTGATGGCGCCGATCACTGCATTGGCAATAATCAGGAGTGCTGTCAGGTACAGCGGCCACTGTAAGTATATCCTCAGCTGTCCCTTTACTTTGATTTTATCATTCATATCTGTCTCCTCATGGAAAAAGACTTCTTTACCGCTATCTTTATATTATACCATAGACCGGGTTATCCGTCTATGAAAATGAGGCCTGGAATTACAGAATGGTATTGAATGATATTGACGGGAGTTTGACACCCCCTAATCTAAAAAACGCCGATAAGCCGCTACAGACTTAT
>CAUEKH010000348.1 GCA_959018155.1 uncultured Hungatella sp. | reverse complement strand
ACTGCCGTTATTCTCAATCTCCACCTCAAAGCCGGAAAGTTCCAGATAATCCTTCGCCCTGGTCAGCCCCACAAAAAACAGTCTCCGCTCCTCATCCTCTTCTTCCATCCTCTTAACCCTCAGAGGGATAAGGCCATAATTGACGCCAATGATAAATACATGGGAGAACTCCAATCCCTTGGAGGCGTGAAGCGTCATCAGGCGGACGCGGCCCGTATCACTCTCCGTTTCAGCCTCCTCACGTCCAAACCCGGAAAGCAGTTCCGTACTGTACAGGGCAGAAGAATTTACGAAATTCACCACCACATCGAACAGCGGCATTTTCCCGCTTTCCATTTCCCCATAAATTTTCTTTAAAATAAAATCCAGGTACTCCCGGTCCTCCTGGTACGATGCGGAATTTGGTCGCACATGACTGTCCATGTTAAAATACGCATAAAAATTCTCCGGTGATGGCAGTGAAACACTCTCTGCACGAAAACCCTGACATTTTTCCAGAATTTCTGATTTTTCTGCCACCTGCTCTGTCAATACACGGCGGGCCGCCTTCTCCGACAATCCCTCCCCGTACGTCCGATTACTGAGCACCGCGGTTCCGGCCGCCGCATCGGAAGGATTTACAGCCAGCCGAAGCAGCCCCATCAGCCAATCCAGCACCGGAATCTCACTTATCTTTCGCTTAACAGCCGTCTCAAATGGAATCCCCTCCCTGGAAAATACGTCCTCCAACACCTTCGACTGGCTCTGAAGCCGGTAGAAAATGGCCGTCTCCTCAAAAGGCACGCCTTCCTCGTGAAGCTTCCTGATCCTGTCTGCCAGATAACAGGCCTCCTGAAACGAATTGTAATGGTTCCTTACAACAATTCTCTTCCCGCCATCCCGAATACCGGTCAGCGCGCTTCCATTCTGCTGAAAGCATTTTGCGGCCTCGAGAATCGCACCGCTGGAACGGTAATTGACCGGCAGGGACAGTTCCCGCGCCTGATATCGCTGTTTCAGGGTGAAAAATACATTGAACGCGCTGCCTCTCCAACTGTAAATCACCTGATTGGGATCTCCCACCGCAAACAGCCTCGTTTCGCATTCAGAACAGTGTGACTCCCCCTCAGAACACTGCGTTTCCTTCTCAGAGCACTGTGCCTCCCCCTCAGAACACTGCGTTTCCCCTTCTTTCCTCCGCTCACCGCCCGCAACCAGGCAGTCGATAAAATCCAGCTGCATTCTGTCGCAGTCCTGCACCTCATCAATAATCACCCATTTTACTCCCAGCGGCTGTTCGCGCAGAAGACTGCCTGCATGGACAAGCAAGTCGGAAAATGTCATCTTATTCTGCCGCACCTTTTCAGCCGTCAGAATTTCTAAGAGGCGGCCAAAATCATCGTCATACCGGTCATCCGCCTGTTCCAGCCTCTTTTTCAGCCTGTTCTTATATTTGATTTTCAGCTTATAATCCGCGGCCAGTCCCAGCGCCATAGAAGCTTCTTCTTCCGGATCCATCACAACGAAATCCCGCGTATATCCCAGCTTTTCTACAGGAAGGCTGCTCTTTAAAAGTCCCAGGGCAACGCTGTGGAACGTCCCGAACAGTTCTGTATCCCGCTCCGCCTCCTCCGGGTACGCGGCTCTCAGCCTCTCCTTAATTTCCCCTGCCGCCTTATTGGTGAAGGTCAGGACCACCATGTTCTTAAAATCCACGCCTTTTTTCTCACGGAGATACCGGATTTTGGCAATCAGAACTGTCGTTTTCCCGCTCCCCACATTGGCATTGACGAGGCAGGCCGGACTCTCATCCGCCACCGCCTCCTTCTGATATGAATTTAATCTGTCCCATTCTTCCTTCCAGTCCATATCCCTGCTCCCTATTTTGATTTCTCCGCGTCCTTAAGCCCACGGTATCTTCTCTCTATCTTCTCCCTCTTCCGTCCATCGCTCCCCTCTTCCCTTACTCTCACCTTCACGGAAAATCCCGCCGGCACATCCGAGTAGAAGGAAATCAGGTTCACCAGACCCCGCCGGTTCGTCTCCTCCATAATCCATTCCCCGTAAAACCTCTGACCGGTCACGAGAGTCAGGCAGTTTTCGTCCGCCTCAACCGCCTCAACCGTCTCAACCGTACTTAAAAATGGCCCGCAGGTGTCGCCATTTTTCCTTAAATACGCCGTAAATTCCTCCCACTTTTCCGGAAGTTCTGCAAATCGGAATGGTTTGCGGATAAATGTCGCCGGTCCGTAGGGAACCATTTTCACATCCCCCGGCACCTCACTCTCTTTCAGCAGATTTTTAAGCCCCCACACCACCATCCGCTTATCCAAATGGTAATCCCCGACGCAGGCCGCGCAGCCGTCCTCACACGGACAGCCCTCCACCATGGAAATCGCGTTCTGTATGATTTCAGGAAGCAGGTCATACGCCTTTTCCGCATACCCCAAACCGCCTGTATACTGGTCGTAGAGGAATAAATAAGCCTTTTCCTCTGTAACATTTTCCGCAAAGACCGCGCTTTTTGACACGGCGGCTCCGATGTCCTCCTGCTCAGTCATCGTGACGAGCCTGGCGGCATTTTTCATGGCATAACAGAGTCCCTCAAAATGGTTGTTGCGGATCAGCTTCCCGTCATTTCCTTCCTGCAAAAGACGGCGGTACGCACTAACCACATTTCCCGGCAGTTCGATCCAGGCGCTCTCTGTTTCGTACTCCTTCACAAGAGGAATATTAATCTCCTCATACCCGAGATTCTGATGATTGTGAAACTGAAGCTTCCGGTAGACAGAGACGGAGGCGTTCACATTGACGTCGCCAAAGGTTGCCTTCACCCTCTGATACTCCTTTTCTTTCTCTCCCCGTATCACGGAAATCTCCGTGCCTCCCATGGGAGACGTATAGTAGTTCCCGTTAAATGGAACCGCCATGGCAGTCCTCGTCTCCATGTTGAGGGACACCACCTGGTACTGGACGCCACCATGGAGATAGACCGCGCCCGGGTGGATTTCCCGGAAGGCCTGCATCTCATCCATCTCCGTGATTTCCTTTCCCGTCTCTTTTAATAGCAATTTGTACCGGTTTTTATCAATATTTCTCAGACTGAAATCACCGGCCGGGAAAGCGCCTCCCGTCCATGCAAATTTGCCATTCTGGCCTGTCAGCTCTTTTGCCCGAAGAAGCACCGGAATCGTTTCCCCCAGATCCGGGAAAATGGAACTGTCATCGAGAGTCAGCGGAATTTCCGCAGCCGCGGCCCTGATATGAGCCAGTTCAATCAGGAGATTATTTTTGTCTACCACGGCATTCTCGCTGCCATTTTCAAACAGCCACTCCGGATTTACCGCAATATACTGGTCAAATGGAAGGTTGTCGAGAATCAGGTAATTGGTGCACGCCTGCCCGCTGCGCCCCGCCCGGCCCGTCTGCTGCCAGAATGACGCCCGCGTCCCCGGATAACCGGCCAAAATAGTCGTCTCAATCTTGCCGATATCAATTCCCAGTTCCAGCGCGTTCGTCGAGACAAGCCCGGTGATGGCCCCGGTCACCATCTTGTGCTCAATTTCCTTCCTCTCATTTGGCGTATAACCGCCCCGGTACCCGGAAATCTGATCCGCCAGAGAAGCGCCAAACATGTGCTCCCCCTCCAGCCTGTCCCGCGCCTCCTTCAAAATCACTTCCACATTTCTTCTCGATTTCGCAAATGTGATAAAACTCTTCTTCTCTTCCACCAGTTCAGGAATCAGTTCCGCCGCCACCGAAGATACCGGAACCTGTCCGTAAACCTTCTTATCATGGCCCAGAATCTTCGGCGGTTTCACCAGGACGTAGCTGCGGG
>CAUEKH010000347.1 GCA_959018155.1 uncultured Hungatella sp. | reverse complement strand
GATCGCAGCCACCCCCACGGGATCTACCGCGTACAATCTGTCGGCCGGGGGACCGATCATAGTTCCGGATTCCACTCTGATGGTCTTAACGCCCATCTGTTCCCACGCATTAAATGCCAGGAGCATCGTCATGTCCGCTGACGCGCGGATACGGATTGAAATACTTGGCGACCCGGGAACGAGCCAGGCTGCCGTCTACGACGGGGACACGGCCGCGGAGCTGCATTCCGGGGATTACATTGAGATACAGCGGTCCAATGTCAGGACTGTGCTTTTAAAACTGAAGGATGTGTCATTTCTTGAAAATCTGCGCAACAAGATGGCCGGCATATAGGAGGGCTTCGCTATGAAACTGGAACGTCACAGTAAAATTGTAGAACTGATTGGAAAATACGAGATAGAAACGCAGGAGGAGCTGGCGGATTACTTAAATCAGGCCGGGTTCGCTGTCACCCAGGCGACGGTATCCAGGGATATCCGGGAACTGAAACTGACGAAGGTTCAGTCCGATTCGGGCAAGCAGCGGTATGTGGTTCTCCAGAATCAGAGCTCTTTCAGCGACAAATATATCCGGATTTTAAGGGATGGGTATCTGTCCATGGATATGGCTCAGAATATTCTGGTCATCAAGACCGTATCCGGCATGGCCATGGCGGTCGCCGCGGCTTTGGACGCCCTGCATTTTACCGAGATCGTGGGCTGTATTGCCGGGGATGACACCATCATGTGCGCCGTGCGCAGCGCAGATGACACGATTCTGGTTATGGATAAACTGAAAAAACTGATTGCTGGATAGGAGGCGGGACATGCTTTCAGAATTGCACGTAAAGAATCTGGCGCTGATTGAGAAGGCGGATATTGAGTTCGGGGAAGGACTCAATATCTTAACCGGCGAGACGGGAGCCGGTAAATCCATCATTATCGGGTCGGTGACCATGGCCCTTGGCGGAAAAGTGCCGAAGGATATTATCCGCAGAGGGGCGGAGTACGCTTATGTGGAACTGATTTTTACCGTCAGCGAAGCGGAGAAGGTGAGGGCGCTCAGAGAGATGGAGGTGACTCCCGACGAGGATGGGACCGTCATCATTTCCCGCAAGATTATGCCTTCCCGCAGTTTGTGTAAAATCAACGATGAGACGGTGACTGCCGGAAAATTAAAGCAGATTACCGGACTTCTAATTGATATTCATGGCCAGCATGAACATCAGTCTCTCCTGTACAAATCAAAGCATCTGGAAATTCTGGATCAGTACCACGAGCGCAAGTCCCACGATGTAAAACAGAATATAGCCGATTTGTACCGGACTTACACGGGGCTTAGGGAGCGTCTCACCTCTTTTAAGATGGATGAGGAAGCGAGGCTTCGCGAGATGGATTTCCTGCGCTTCGAAATCGACGAAATCGAAAATGCCGGCTTAAAAGAGGACGAGGAGGAAGAACTGACGGCCCGCTACCGCCTGTTTTCCAATGCCCGGAAGATAACGGAAAGCCTTTCTGCGGCGTACGAGGCGGTGAGCGGCGACATCATCAGCCGCGCTCTGCGGGAGATGGAACACGTGGCTTCGTTTGACGAGCGGCTGGGGGCCATCAGGGACCAGATGTTTGACGCCGAGTCCATTTTGAGCGATATCAACCATGAGATCTCTTCCTACATGGACGATATGACGTTTGATGAGGAGGAATACCGGGAAATCGAGGAGCGCCTCGATTTAATCCACAATCTTCAGGCCAAATACGGCGGCAGCTTCCAGCAGATCTTTGTGAATCTGGAAGAGAAGGAACGGCGGCTTGATGAGTTGGAAAATTACGATGCCCGAAAACTGGAGACGGAAAAGGAACTGGCGGAGGTGGAAGGAAGGCTGGAGACTCTCTGCGGGAAGCTTTCTGAACTGCGGAAACAGGCGGCAAAGGAACTGACAGCCAAAATAAAGAGCGGCCTGATGGATTTGAATTTTATTGATGTGGAGTTTTCCATGGAATTTACGAGGCTGGATCATTTTACCGCGGGCGGCTATGACGAAGCGGAATTCTTAATTTCCACCAACCCTGGGGAGAGTTTAAAGCCTCTCGGCATGGTGGCCTCCGGCGGTGAATTGTCGAGAATTATGCTGGCAATCAAGACGGTGCTGGCTGATTCTGACGATATCCCGACCCTGATTTTCGATGAGATTGATACGGGAATCAGCGGCAGGACGGCCCAGAAGGTGTCGGAGAAGCTGTCCTACATTGCGAAGAATCACCAGGTTATCTGCATCACCCATCTGCCCCAGATTGCGGCTATGGCCGATGCGCACTACGAGATTGCCAAATCGGCGGCGGACGGGAAGACCACCACTACCATACGGGCGCTTGATGAGGAAGAGATGGTGGAAGAACTGGCAAGACTGCTGGGCGGCGCGGAGATTACAGGCGCGGTGAGAGAGAATGCGAGGGAGATGAAGAGGCTGGCGGGGGAGAGAAAGTCAGAAAAATAAGAAACAGAAGAAATCAGAAAAATCAGAAACATAGGAAAATAAGAATAATCAGAGAGGCTGGAAAGAGAAAAATGAAAAACATGAGAATCATGTAGCATGGAGGAATTGTTGAAATGAAGATAAGTTTGCTGGAGCCAATCGGCGTTCCCGGAGATATGATAGCAGAGTTGTCGGCCAGACTGACAGCCGAGGGCCATATTTTTACGTATTACGATACGAAAACCACAGATACCGCGGAACTGGTAAGACGTTCTGAGGGTCAGGATGTGGTGATGATTGCCAATAATCCTTATCCTTCTGAAGTGATCCGACAGTGCGACAGTTTAAAAATGATAGCCGTTGCATTTACGGGAATCGACCATGTGGGATTAGATGCGTGCCGGGAGAAGAATATCACGGTCTGTAACTGCGCGGGGTATTCCAATCAGTCGGTAGCAGAACTGGCGGTTGGCCTGGCAGTCAATGTGATGCGGAAGGTCTCCGAGGGCGACGAAGCGGCGAGAAATGGCCGCGGGAGCGCCGGACTTACCGGAACGGAAATCTGTGGGAAGACGGTGGGAATTGTGGGATGCGGCCAGATTGGCTATAAAACCGCCCTGCTGTTTCAGGCGTTTGGCGCCAGAGTTTTAGTCTATTCCCGCCATGAAAAAGAGGAGTGGGCCGGGAAAGGTCTGGTTTACTCTGACTTGGACAGCCTGCTTTCAGAGAGCGATATCATTTCCCTTCATCTTCCGCTGAATGACACGACGCGCGGGATGATAGACCGGGAGAAGATTAGCCGGATGAAACCGGGAAGTATCGTGATCAACTGTGCACGCGGCCCGATTGTGGACAATGAAGCCCTGGCCTGTGCCTTAAATGAGGGAAAGCTTGCCGGTGCCGCCATTGATGTATTTGACATGGAGCCGCCGCTTCCAGCTGATTACCCGCTGTGTCACTCAAAAAATACTCTCCTGACGCCCCACGTTGCATTTGCGACGAAAGAGGCCATGGTACGCAGGGCAAATATTGAGTTTGAAAATGTGTATCGCTGGTTAAGCGGTGAGCCGGTCAATGTCTGCAAATTGTAATGCGGAAGTTTTGTAGAACGGATTAACGGAAATGCTGAAAGCAGGATAATAGAGAGAAAGAAACAGAGAAAAAGAAACAGAGAGAAAAGAAGCAGAGAGAAAGAAACAGAGAAAAGAAACAGAGAGAAAAGAAGCAGAGAAAAAGAAACAGAGAAAAAGAGGCAGAGAGAAAGAAGCAGAGAAAAAGAAATAGAGAAAAAGAAGCAGAGAAAAAGAGGCAGAGAGAAAGAAACAGAGAAAAAGAAGCAGAGAAAAAGAAGCAGAGAGAAAAAGACTGAGA
>CAUEKH010000346.1 GCA_959018155.1 uncultured Hungatella sp. | reverse complement strand
GTCCCGCCTTCGGCCTGCCGGTTTCCATGGATTTCAATTGCTCCGCCAAGAGCCGTATTCCACGGAGGCTGTTCCCCCGCCTTGTTGGCCGCGATAATGGCATCTCTCTCTTCCGCCGTTATCAGTCCCTCTGCAAATCCTCTCTCCGCATCAGGAATAGCCGGATAAGAGAGCCCCAGCGCCAGATAGCAGACGCTCTTGTCGTTCCTCGTACATACGTAGAATTCTCCGCTCGGCGTCCTCATATCGCCTTCCACCTCTTTATCCCCGGCGGACGACTGGGCGCCAATTGATACAGGGTAACTTCCAATCACCACTCCGTTCTGTGACAGAGTCAGCGTCTTTCCCATCTTGCTCACATAGATGGAAATACCATTGGTATCCTGTCTGATATGTGCCCCCGGCCCTGTAATCTCCTCCGCATATGCCGGCATCACAGAAGAAACGGCCAGGACCGCACACAGGGCCGCGGCAGTCAGCCGCCGCCATACTTTATGAAGCTTCTTTCCCATAATGTGCACTTCCTTTTACTTTTCCTACTATCCTATGTCATCAACCGCAGGTTCATGAACAGGCTCTGTTTTCTGATATTATACCATCCTTCCGTCAGGTCCGGCGCTTACAATATTCTTACAGAAATATTTCATTCCTTAACAGCTTACATTTCACACCAATTTTGTGCCAATTTTTAAGCCTCAAGCGGTATGGCAGCAGCCAGATCATTCCACCGACTCCAAATAGGCCAGAACCGCTTTCAGGCAGCCGTCCACTCCCACTAAGCCGCTCTCCAGGCAGAGATGGTAATTCTGTGCTTTCCCCCACTCGTTACCGGTGTAGTACTGGTAATAATCTTTCCGCTTGCGGTTCACTTCCCGAATCCGGCTCTCCATCTTCTCCGGATCCACACCGGTCTCCAGAGAATTCATCCTCTTAATCCTGTCTTTCATCTTCGCATAGATAAAAAGATTGATACTGTCCTCTAAAATCATGTCGGCACAGCGGCTCACAATCACGCACGGACCCTGTTCCGCCAGTTTCCTGATAACCCTGGACTGGGCCAGGAAAATCTGATCCGACATGGGAACTTCATAGATAGAAGAAAATGGAGAATAAAACTGCCGATCCAGCGGATCCTTTACAAACGGGATCCTCTCATCATAATGGAGAAATGCCTCCTCCGAAAGGTCGCTTTCCTCCGCCGCCATAGAAATCAGTTCCTTATCGTAAAATGGAATCCCCAGGCTTTCCGCCAGTTTCACGCCCAGTTCCCGGCCTCCACTTCCAAATTCACGGCTGACTGTTATCACTCTGTTCATTTGTTTCTCCTCCTTCTCCCTTATCAACTGATTCTGTGATCCGCAACACATGGATTCCTAAAAATCAGATATCATCGTAACTGCACGTTCCAGGAAAACTCTTCCCGGTACACCTTCTGTCTCATAAAAGCATTTTACCACACGAGGGAGAATCTGTATACTGAATAAGAGGTATTTTTGTTGATTTGTCAGTTTACTTCCCTGACTGATTCCGGATAATTTCAATAAAAGTTTCGCTAATAGAACCTCTGGACGCCTCCGCATATTGCGCCAAAATACTGAAAATGGTATACTTTATAATCAACAGAAAAAAGGAGATTAGAGACAATGATACAAGCTGTTATTTTTGATATGGATGGGGTTCTGATTGACAGTGAAATCGTCTATTTAAAGCATCTGCACGGAAATCTGCTCAAAAAATATCCCCATGTTGCAATAGAAGAACTTTATCCTGTTGTTGGCGCTACCACGAAAAGAACACGGGAAATTATCGGGAAAGCAATTGGAGCCGAACCGGAAAGCGAAGCATTCATTGAATATTATAACGGGCTATGGGACAACTGCGCGGTGGATTATCCTTCTATCTTACGCAGAGAAGTTCCCGGCCTGTTAAAGGAACTCCGAAAACGCGGCTACGCGCTGGCTCTCGCCTCAACAACCAGCCGCGCAGGCATTGAGCAGGTCCTGGTATCCTGCGGAATCAGGGCAGATTTTGATTACGTTGTAAGCGGCGATGAATTTAAAGAAAGTAAACCGAATCCGGAAATTTATCTGCACACCGCAAATGTGCTGGACGTTCCGCCGGAAAAATGTCTTGTGGTGGAGGACTCTACCTACGGTATCACAGCCGGCCACAGAGCCGGTATGACCGTGGCCGCATTGATCGATAACCGTTTCGGCTTTGACCGCTCGCTGGCGGATTACTGTATGAACGGGTTGACGGAGTTGCTGGGGATTCTCGAAAAGCTTAAATAATCCGGCAGAATTTCTCCTGCTTCAGAGCGAAATATTTCTCTTATGCAAAAAGCTTTCGAGACAATGACAGTAAGGAGTTACCTCCTCTGTCATCATCCCGAAAGCTTTCTCAGTCTCTTCATCAGTTAAAAATCCACCGGCCGTTTCTCAGCCATCCCCGCCCGTTCTGTCACGGCTGGTAGCGCTCCACCCCTTCATACCGGTTCGACTGCCAGATAATCTTGACCAGGTGAGCAACGCTCTTCTTCAAATCCTCAAGCTTCAGCGTCCCTGCTTCCAGTTCGGCTCTCATATTCTCGTGGTCAGCCGGAATTCCAGGCATTACGATATCATTTCCCGCGCGCATACAGCCAGAAGCCGTACAATCCGGCCCGTTATGGGTCGTCGTCCAGTCCGTCATAATAACTCCCTTAAAGTCCCACTCGTCTCTGGCTGCCCTGGTACAGAGGTCGTAATTATTGGCCGCATGAATTCCGTTGATTAAGTTATAGCTGGTCATAATCGACATCGGCTGTGACGTCTTCACCGCAATCTCAAATCCCTTTAAATAGATTTCCCTTAAAGTTCTCTCAGAAACTATGGTATTGCTGCCCATCCGGTTATCTTCCTGGTTGTTGCAGGCAAAATGCTTGATGGTAGTACCGCATCCCGGTTCACTCTGAACCCCATTTGTCATGGCCGCTGCTATCACACCGGTCAGCAGCGGATCTTCAGAATAATACTCAAAGTTTCTGCCGCAGAGCGGATTCCTGTGAATGTTCATACCCGGGGCCAGCCACAGGGTAACTCCGAACTCCTGCATCTCCTCCGCCACTGCCTGTCCCACTTCTTCGATCAGTTCCGGGTCCCATGACTGAGCTAACAGCGTTCCCACCGGCATGGCGGTACAGTACTGATACCACGTCTCCCCGGTCTGGCTGATTTCCTGTCTGCAGAGGAATCCGCCTTCCAGGCTCATTTCAAATGGCATCGGTACCACATTTCCATCCACTACCTGGTAAAATTTATTCAGCCGCAGCCCTGCCGGACCGTCAGCCAATACAATACTTGCCAAATCCTGTTCCACCGCGCAGGAACTGGTCTGCGCCGCTGACCCCGGCACCGTGATGCCTGAAGAGCCCAGATTGCTTCCCTGCCCCTTGGCCGGATCCCCGGTAGCCAGGGCAATCAGCTGCTCCGTACTCAGGCTGTCCACAAACCGTGTGACATCTTCCGGAAGCTTATCAAAGACCGTACCATAGACTGCCTTTCTGGTCACCACATCACTGCCTTTTATGGTAATAGCCGGGTATTCTCCTGCCTTCTTAAGCCAGGTATTCCTCTTCTCCAGCACCTTCTCCACCGGCGCTTTCATTTCCTTCAGTTCCTCCTGAAGCAGGCAGATATGCTCCGTCTCCTCCATCACAATCTCGTCCAGAATCGTAAGAGAGGCGGCAAACACAGATTCCGGAAGGCTGCTGCCAACAAAAATACCATAACAGCCCGGATCCAGCACCCAGCCTGGTTTCTTCTCAGAATAAGAGGTCAGACCATAAAGCGGG
>CAUEKH010000345.1 GCA_959018155.1 uncultured Hungatella sp. | reverse complement strand
GGCGGGCTGTTGACGAATACGCCGACTGCCAGGATATCGGGCCGCAGCATTTTCTTTAATCGGGCTGCCTGTTCGGGGGAAACGTTCCGCTTGCTGGGCGCAAATACGAATCCGATGAAATCGGGCCGGGCTTCATTGACGGCCTCCATATCTTCCGGGCGGCTTAAGCCGCATAATTTTATTTTACTCATAGAAGCCCTCCGGTGCAGACGGCCTTCCAGGAATCGAGGATTTCTCTCTTATTACCGGCCCGCATCAGGGTTTCCCCGACCAGGACGCCATTGACTCCCGCCTCATGGAGACGCCGGATATCATCGGCTGTCTTCACCCCGCTCTCCGCCACAAAAAGTACGGAAGATGGCACCATATTTCTTAAACGGATGGAGTTGGAGAAGTCTACCTCAAATGTCTTTAAATTCCGGTTATTGACTCCGATAATTCTGGCGCCGGCCCGCAGAGCGGAGCGGATTTCCTCTTCGTCGTGGGCTTCCACGAGAGCGCTTAAGCCGAGGCTGTCACAAAGCTGGATTCCCGTCCTTAAAGTCTGAGTATCTAAGAGTGCGCAGATAAGCAGGACAGCGGAAGCGCCGATGACCTTAGCCTCGAAAATCTGATACGGGTCAACGATAAAATCCTTCTTAAGAATCGGCACGGAAGTTACCTGGCTGATTTCTTTTAAATACTCGTTGCTGCCAAGAAAATATTCCGGTTCTGTCAGAACCGATATGGCAGAAGCCCCTGCCGCCTCATACTCTTTGGCGATCGTAACGTAGGGAAAGTCCGGGGCAATCAGTCCTTTGGAGGGGCTGGCTTTTTTGACTTCACAGATAAATGACATTTCAGGTGATTTTAAGGCTTTTTCCAGTGCGAAAACAGATTTCTGCGTATCGTTTTCACAGGCCCGGGAGGCCAGGTTCATCATGGTTCCCATCGGAATTTCCTCTTTTGCGGCCGCCACCCGTTTTCTGGTGGAAGCCGCCAGTGTATCTAATATCATGCGTTCACCCCATTCGTAGCTTTTACAAATTCCTCCAGTTTGGCGGCCGCCCTGCCGGAGTCAATCAAATCATTTGCCATCACGATACAGTCCGCGATTGTGCAGTCGTCGATGCCGAGGTAGAGACTCATGGCAGAGTTCAGTACGACGATATCGCGCTTCGGACCGGTCAGCTTTCCTGTTAAAATGTCTCTCGTAATCCGGGCATTTTCCTCCGGTGTGCCGCCCACCAGTTCCTCTAAGTCACATCGCTTAAAACCGAACTGTTCCGGTGTAATCTCGTACATGGTAAGTTCCCCGAAACGGATTTCGCATACATGAGTGGGGCCGGTGATGGTGGCTTCGTCAAGACCGTCATTTCCACATACCACCAGGCCGCGGGTGACGCCGAGATTGCTTAAAACTCTGGCTAACGGTTCTACCAGCTTCTGGTCGTAGACCCCGAGAAGCTGCATCGTTGCGCCTGCCGGATTGGCCAGAGGGCCGAGGATATTGAAAATTGTTCTGACACCCAGTTCCTTGCGGACCGGCCCCGCGTATTTCATGGAAGAGTGGTACGACTGGGCGAACATAAAGCACATGCCAGTGTCCTTTAAGATTTTTTCCGCCTGTTCTACGGTCAGTTTCAAATTGACGCCCAGCCGTTCCAGTACATCGGCTGCGCCGCTTTTGCTGGAGACACTGCGGTTCCCGTGCTTTGCCACCGGAACGCCGCCGGAAGCCACCACAAAGGCGCTGGTGGTGGAGATATTGAAAGTTCCGGCCTCGTCGCCGCCGGTTCCCACAATATCAATGACCGAGAAATCTGACTCCAGCTTCAGCCCTTTTTCTCTCATCACGGTGGCACATGCGGTGATCTCGTCAATCGTTTCCCCCTTCATGCGCAGCCCTGTCAAAAATGCCGCCATCTGGGCCGGTGTCGTTTCCCCGCTCATGATTTCATTCATGACCTCCCTTGCGGCCTCAAAGCTTAAATCCTGTCCTTCAATTACATCGTGAATTGCCTGCTGTATCATGGTTATTACCTCCGAATTTTTTGAAATATGGTGTTCGTGTGAAATATGGTATTTCTGTAAAATCAGGTTTCTTTACGCCATGATTTCGAGAAAATTTTTTAAAATAGTCATTCCGTCCGGTGTCAGGATTGATTCCGGATGAAACTGCAGTCCATAAATAGGATATTTCCTGTGTCTTACCGCCATAACTTCCCCCATCTCATCCTCCGCGATGACTGCCAGTTCCTCCGGGAAGGCGTCGCGGCCGGCGATGAGAGAGTGGTAGCGGGCCACCGGTATTTTTTCGGGAAGTCCCTTAAAAATATCCTCTTTCGTGTCAATAGTGACGACACTCTGCTTCCCGTGCATTAATTTCTTCGCATGAGTGATATTTGCACCGAACACCTCGCAGATTCCCTGATGTCCCAGACAGACGCCGAGTAAGGGAACTTCACTGCCAAGCTGCCGGACCACATCCTCACAGACGCCGGCATCTTTCGGATAACCAGGTCCGGGAGAGAGGATGATGTGGCTGGCATGGAGTGACCGGATTTCATCCACAGTCATTTCGTCGTTGCGGATGACCCGGATATCAGGTTCGTAACAGCCTGTGGAAGCTGCCTGTTCCATACAGATTGTTCCGAACGCCTGAACGAGATTGTAGGAAAAACTGTCGTAATTATCTATCAAAAGTATCATCAGTCATTCACCTCGCTTGCCGCCTCGATGGCGTGGATTACGGCTTTCGCCTTGTTGGCGGATTCTTCATACTCTTTTTCCGGAACACTGTCGGCCACGATGCCGCCTCCGGCCTGGACCGATACCTTCCCATTCCTCTTTACCGCCATCCGGATGGCGATGCAGGTATCCATGTTGCCAGTGAAATCAATATATCCCAGGGCGCCGCCGTAAATGCCTCTTGGAACAGTTTCCAGTTCCTCGATAATTTCGCAGGCCCTGATTTTCGGCGCTCCCGACAGGGTACCTGCCGGAAGAACCGCCTCGATGGCTGAAAACGCATCGTGTTCCGGCCGGATATCCGCTTCCACTTCAGAGCAGATGTGCATGATGCGGGAATAACGGTGGATCATCTGGTAGCCGGTCACCTCCACGGAGGAGAAATTTGCGACTTTGCCTAAATCATTTCTTCCCAGGTCAACCAGCATATTGTGTTCAGAGAGTTCTTTTTCATCGGCTAAGAGTTCTTTCTCCAGCTGTCTGTCTTCCTCCGGGGTGGCGCCTCTCGGCCTGGAACCCGCTACCGGGAAGGTGGTCAGCCGTCCGTCCTTGAGCCGCACCAGCGTTTCGGGGGAGGTGCTCATAATCTCCGTATCATTCATATGGAGGTAGACCATATAGGGAGAAGGATTGGTGGTTCTTAAAACGCGATAGGCATTTAAGAGACTCCCGCGGTAATCGCTGACAAACTGTCTTGAAATGACCGCCTGGAAAATGTCGCCGTCCACGATGTATTCCTTCGTTTTCTCCACCATGCTGCAGAATTCCTCTTTCGTGACGCTGCACCGGAAGGATGAGACGTCGCCGGAAACCGATTTTGGAAGCGGCTTCGTCTCTGCGATCATCTGTGCGATTTTTTCCAGCTTCGCACACGCCTTTCCGTAATTTTCCATCACGTGGTCGGTCTTCATGTTGACCACGATATCTATTTTCTGTTTTAAATGGTCGTAGGCGATCACGGTATCAAAGAGCATGAGCTCAAAATCATTATTTTCTCCCTTCGTGATGTGGAGTGACGGTTCTGCATAGCCAATCATACCGTAAGCAAAATATCCCACAACCCCGCCGGTAAATGGCGGCAGCCCCTGCAGCTTCCGCTCCCG
>CAUEKH010000344.1 GCA_959018155.1 uncultured Hungatella sp. | reverse complement strand
CAGTACATATAAGCTTTTGGATACGAAATTCCCGACCATCATGTGGGGCGATCCATATCAGCTGTCCAAGGAAGAAGAGAAGGTCATGAAGCGCTTGATTCATAACTTCAAGAATTGTGAGAAGCTTCAGAGACATGTTCAGTTTTTATTAAAATCCGGCAGTCTGTATTTATGCTATAATAATAATCTTTATTATCATGGCTGTGTTCCGATGAATGAGGATGGCAGTTTCAGGGAAGTCTATCTTCAGGGAAAAGGGTATAAAGGTAAGGCTTTGTATGATGTTCTTGAAAAGAATGTCCGGAGAGGTTATTATCTGCCCGAATCGGAAGAAAAAGCCTATGGCCAGGATTTGATGTGGTTTGCATGGACGAATGAAAATTCGCCGGTATTCGGTAAAGAGAAGATGGCTACGTTTGAGCGCTATTTTCTTGGTGAAAAAGATACCCATGAGGAACGGAAGGACCCTTATTACCGTTTGATCGAAGATGAGAATGTCAGCGAGATGGTCTGTGATAATATTATCCGGGAATTTGGTCTGAATCCGAAAGATTCCCATATCATTAACGGGCATATGCCGGTAAAATTGAAGAAAGGCGAAAGTCCGGTCAAGGGGAATGGTAAACTATTTATAATTGATGGCGGATTTTCCAAGGCATATCAAAAAACCACGGGTATCGCCGGATATACGCTGGTTTACAATTCCTATGGATTAAAGCTTGTCACCCATCTGCCTTTCGAAAGTGCGGAAAAGGCCGTTAAGGAAGAAACGGATATCTGTGAAGATATCAATGTGATTGAAAAACTGATCGAACGAAAGTACGTGGCAGATACGGATAATGGTAAGGTGATTCAGCAGAAGATTGATGATCTGGAATTACTCTTGAAGGCATACAGAAATGGTAAACTTCGGGAAAATGCGGGTAAATAAAGAAATTTGGAGGAATCAGGAATGAAGGACGGATTTATCAGAGTGGCGGCGGCAACGCCGGAAATTCAGGTGGCGGACTGTGAATATAACCGGAAACAGGTGGAAAGGATGCTGAAAGAAGCCTGTAGGCAGAAGGCACGGATGATTGTGTTCCCTGAACTTTGTATGACCGGCTATACCTGCGGGGACCTTTTTCTTCAGGAGCTGTTGTTGACGAGCTGTGTGGATGCGCTGGAAAAGCTTCTTGAGGCGTCTGAAAATATGGATATCCTTGGCGTTGTCGGCATGCCCCTCACAGTGAATGGAAAATTATACAACGTGGCGGTCGTCTTTAAAGAAGGAGTTATTCTCGGTGTCATACCGAAGACCTTTATTCCAAATTATTCTGAATTTTATGAGGCCCGTCATTTTGAACGGGGACCGGAGAAACCGATTTTAATTTCGCTGGCCGGACAGGAAGCCTGGTTTGGAACCCATCTTCTTTTTGCATGTACCAATCTGCCGGGACTGGTCATCGGCGGTGAAATTTGTGAAGATTTGTGGGCGCCGAATCCTCCGAGTATATCCCATGCACTGGCAGGAGCGACGATGATTTTTAATGTGTCTGCCAGTGATGAGACGACAGGAAAGGGGGGGTATCGGAAGGAACTGGTGAACAGTCAGTCGGCCCGGCTGATCTGCGGGTATGTCTATGCAGGAGCTGGTGAGGGCGAGTCTACGACCGATCTGGTATTTCCAGGGCATGATCTGATCTGTGAAAATGGTATCTGTCTGTCCGAATCCAGGCGTTTTGAGACGGGTATTGTTTATGGCGATGTGGATTTGGGACGGCTTTTGAGCGAACGCCGCCGTATGAACACGTTTATCCAGAATGAGGACAGGGACTACGTACGTGTGGGCTTTGAAATGTCGTCGGAGCCGCTGGAACTTCATCGCTATGTGGATCCCCGGCCTTTTGTGCCTGCATCGGATGAGGACCGGCGTAAGCGCTGTGAGGAAATTTTATCTATTCAGGCGATGGGCCTAAAAAAACGTCTTTCCCATACCCATTGTAAAAATGCGGTGGTCGGAATTTCCGGAGGATTGGATTCGACCCTGGCGCTGCTTGTAACGGCGCGGGCCTTTGATCTGCTCGGTCTTGACCGAAAAGAGATTAAAGCGGTCACCATGCCATGTTTTGGAACAACGGACAGAACTTACAATAATGCCTGTCAGCTTGTCCATGAACTTGGGGCAGAGCTTTTGGAAGTCAATATTCGGGAGGCGGTTTCTCTTCATTTTAAAGATATCGGTCAGGACCCGGAAAAACACGATGTGACTTACGAGAACGGACAGGCCAGAGAGCGGACCCAGGTTCTGATGGACCTGGCAAATCAGTGCGGCGGGCTGGTCATCGGTACCGGCGATTTGTCCGAATTGGCTTTGGGATGGGCCACATATAATGGTGATCACATGTCGATGTATGGCGTAAATGCTTCGATACCAAAGACGTTGGTACGTCATCTGGTGCGTTATTATGCGGATATCTGTGAATCAAAAACCCTGAGAGAAGTTCTTCTGGATATCCTGGATACGCCGGTAAGTCCGGAACTGATTCCGCCGAAGGAAGGGGAAATATCTCAGAAAACAGAAGATTTGGTCGGACCTTATGAACTTCACGACTTCTTCCTGTATCATATGATGCGTTTCGGCTGTCCGCCGGCAAAGATTTACCGTCTGGCTAATATTGCTTTTGAGGGTGAATATCCACCAGAGATCATTTTAAAATGGATGAAGAATTTTTATCATCGGTTTTTTACCCAGCAGTTTAAACGGTCCTGTATTCCGGATGGCCCGAAGGTCGGTTCGGTAGCCTTGTCACCAAGAGGTGACTGGCGGATGCCGAGTGACGCTTCCGCACATCTGTGGAAGGCAGAACTTGAAAAAATTTAAATTTAATTTATGACAAGTGAAAGACCCCCGGGACAGAAGACTGTTCCGGAGGTCTTTTATGTGCGCCCTGCGGCGTCTGGTTTAATTGGATGCCTTATCCAGCGCTGCTGAAATGGCATTCAGCAGGATGGAAGCGGTATACTGGCTTGAATCATCGTAGGTGACTTCACCGATGGGAACGCCGGCGGTGAGCTGAGCGCTGATATCTTCAAGGCAGGATTCCAGCAGCGGGTACATGGCGGTGACACTTTCTTCAAGGGGAGCGGTTGTAATGCTGTTAATATGGTCGGCGTCTACACTCACCTGAAGACTGACCGGGTGGTCTCCAAGAACAATGGAGGTAGTGTAGACGCCCGGAGTATATGTAGGTGCGGATGCCGGCTCGCTGGATTTTGCGTTATCCCTGAGGAAAAACATATAAATAAACAGGAAAATCATCAGCAGGGCTAACACGACGAAGACAATGGTATAGATGATTTCCTTCATTTGGAGAATAATGATGCGTGTTTTTGAACCCATAATCGGCCTCCTTCAGAATACTTTAATATAACCTATGCAGGTCGGTAAAAGAATATGACATCCGAATGGGTGTGGAAGGCGCATGGAAAATGTGCTATGATAAGTAACAGTACAGAAAGGGGTCATAAGATGTCACTTCAGATGGTTATTGGCGGCGCCGGAACCCGTCGCTCAGAAATAATGTACCGGAAATTAATTGACGAATCCCTGGCAGCGCCGGAGCAAAATTTTTATCTGGTGGTACCGGAACAGTATACGATGCAGACCCAGATGAAGATGACAGAACTTCATCCGGGGCACGGTGTTATGAATGTGGATGTTGTCAGTTTTCCGAGACTGGCTTATCGGGTGTTCGACGAACTTGGCGGTATCCGGAAAACGATTTTGGAAGATACAGGCAAGAGTATGGTCATCCGGAGACTTTTATCCGAACATAAGAATGAGCTGGAAGCTTTTGCCTCCA
>CAUEKH010000343.1 GCA_959018155.1 uncultured Hungatella sp. | reverse complement strand
TTGCCGCCTGCCACGCGGATGTGTATGATGGAACCGGGGTAATCGGAGAGAATGAGGGCGGGGGGCACGTTGTTACTGTGAAACTGAGAGATGGCGGCGTGGAAGAACTTACGGCCGACTATATTCTGGTTGCGGCCGGTTCAGAGCCTTCCCTCCTGCCAGTCCCGGGAATCGACTTACCCGGAGTGGAAAACAGCACGACGATGCTGGAAAAAGAAGAAGTTTGCCGCCGCCTCCTGATCATTGGCGGAGGGGTGATTGGCATGGAGTTTGCCACCATTTACAGCGATTTGGGCTGTGAGGTCACTGTGGTGGAGGCCATGGACAGGATTCTGCCCGGGATGGATCGGGAGATATCCCAGAATTTGAAGATGATAATGAAGAAGCGGGGCGTTTCCATCCACACGGGCGCTCTCGTGAAGTCCATAGAACGGATGGGGGATGGTTCCTTATCCTGCAAATTTACGGAAAAAGAAAAGGAACTGGTGGCAGCGGCCGACACGGTTTTAGCAGCGGTCGGGAGACGGCCCTGCGGAAGAGGCGTATTTTCCGGAAAAATGCAGAAGGAGGTGCTCGATGAGAAGGGAAGGATTCTCACGGACGCCAGCTATGAGACGGCGATACCCGGAATCTACGCGGTGGGAGACGCGATTGGAGGCGTGCAGCTTGCCCACGTCGCGACCGCGGAAGGATACTGTGCGCTGTCCCATATGTTTGAGGGACTGGAAGGGAAAGAGATGTCCGTCATTCCCTCCTGTGTCTACACGGATCCTGAGATTGCCTGCGTCGGTTTAACCGCTGATGAGGCGAAGGCGGCCGGCATCGCCGCAAAGACAGGAAAATACATCATGTCGCTCAATGGAAAGTCGGTTCTTTCCATGCAGGAGAGGGGATTTATCAAGATCGTGACAGAGGAGGAGAGCGGCCGCGTGATCGGGGCGCAGCTTATGTGCGCCAGGGCCACGGATATGATTGGTGAAATCAGCCTTGCCATATCAAAAGGACTGACGGCAAAGGACCTGGCCCGGATTGTCATGCCGCACCCGACCTTCTGCGAGGGAGTGGGGGAAGCGGCGGAGAAGCTTTGATTGAAGACGGTGACCTGTGCGCGGAACGTGCAGGTTATCGTTTGTGGATCACCGTTTGTGATGAGGGTGTTGCAAAATAGAAAGAATCAGCAGGAAAGAAAGCATGTTAAGATTGTTTCGTCTCCTGCTGAGTCCTCGATTTTGCAGCGCCTTTCTCATTTTCTGAAGGCTGGAGGCTTTTCCATGCGGCGCGTAAGTGATCACATTTTGATAAATATTGTAATATTTTGGAAAAAACAGTGTCGAAACGGTGTCAGATGCAAACAAGTTTAAATATAGGGTATTAAAATTACTGAAAATATGATATAATGTATCATAACTTTGGGTATCTGTTTTGGTCATTTTCAGGAAGGATGTGGCGCATGAATATCAGGGAATCCACAGAGCGATGGGAGGAAGAGTATTTAAGTCCTTACGCGGCAAAGAGCAGGGAGACGAGAGGACGGGAACGCGGGGAAGAACCGTGTGATATCCGGCCGGCCTATCAGCGTGACAGAGATCGGATCATACACTGCAAGGCATTTCGCCGTCTGAAGCACAAGACCCAGGTTTTTCTGGCGCCGGAGGGAGATCACTACAGGACGAGGCTGACCCATACGCTGGAGGTGGCGCAGATTGCCAGGACGATTGCCAGGGCTCTCCGTATGAATGAAGATTTGACAGAAGCCATCGCGCTGGGCCACGATTTGGGCCATACGCCCTTCGGCCATTCCGGCGAGGCGGTGTTAAATCAGATCTGTACGGAGGGATTTGCCCATTACAAACAGAGCGTCCGCGTGGTGGAGGTGTTAGAGAAGAACGGGATGGGGCTGAACCTGACCTGGGAGGTGCGGGACGGGATCTTAAACCACAGGACAAGCGGTCATCCGGCTACGCTGGAGGGGAAAATCGTCAGGCTGTCGGACAAGATTGCGTATATCAACCACGACATCGACGATGCCATCCGGGCAAGGATGTTTGTGGAAAATGATTTGCCCCGGTGTTATACCGATATTCTCGGCCACAGCGTCAGGGAACGCTTAAACAATCTGATTCACGATATTATCGGGAGAAGCTGTGGGAAGCCTGAGATTATCATGTCGCCGGATATGGAGGAGGCCATGCAGGGCTTGAGGACCTGGATGTTTGAAAATGTCTACAAGAGTGACATCCCAAAGGCAGAGGAGGGAAAGGCACAGCATTTAATTATCATGCTGTTTAATTATTACATGGAGCACACGGATAAACTCCCGGAGGAGTTCCTGAATTTGATGGAGACGAGGGGAGAGAACAGGGAACGGACGGTCTGTGATTACATAGCGGGAATGAGTGACAGCTATGCCATTGACAAGTTCGAGGAACTGTTCGTCCCGAAGGCGTGGAAGTCGGTATAACAGAATTGCGAAGCAGGGAGGAGATAAGACATGCGGTATCCGGAAGAAGTGGTTGAAGAAGTCAGGATGAAGAATGACATCGTGGATGTGATTTCGGGATATGTAAAGCTGCAGAAAAAGGGCAGCAATTACTTTGGACTCTGCCCTTTCCACAATGAAAAATCACCTTCCTTTTCCGTATCGCCTGCCAAACAGATGTATTACTGTTTTGGCTGCGGCGCAGGCGGCAATGTGATCACCTTTATCATGGAATATGAGAATTATTCCTTCACGGAGGCCTTAAAGATGCTGGCCGACAGGGCCGGTGTGACGCTTCCGAAGCCGGAGTACAGCAAGGAGGCGAAGGAGGCGGCTGATTTGCGGGCGTCTTTACTTGAGATCAACCGGATGGCGGCCAACTATTTTTACTATCAGCTCACCAATCCCCAGGGAGAGGCGGGATACCGCTACTTACGGGACAGGCAGCTTACGGACGATACGATCCGCCATTTCGGGCTTGGATTTGCCAATAAGACGAGTGACGATCTCTACCGCTATTTAAGGGCAAAGGGATACGATGATAAGATTTTGAAGGAGACGGGCCTTGTGACAATCGAGGAGCGGGGAGCCCACGACAAGTTCTGGAACCGGGTTATGTTCCCTATTATGGATGTGAACAACCGGGTCATCGGATTTGGCGGGCGTGTCATGGGAGCCGGGGAACCGAAGTATCTAAATTCGCCGGAGACGAAACTCTTTGACAAGAGCCGCAATCTCTACGGCCTCAATTACGCGAGGCAGTCGAGGGAGAAATACATATTAATCTGCGAGGGATACATGGATGTGATTGCCATGCACCAGGCGGGATTTACCAACGCGGTGGCGTCTCTGGGAACGGCATTTACCACGCAGCACGCCGCGCTTTTGAAGCGGTATACCGACAAGGTGGTGCTGACCTACGACAGCGACGGCGCCGGAACGAAGGCGGCCCTGAGGGCCATACCGATTTTGAGAGAGGTGGGAATGTCCATCCGGGTGCTCAACATGCAGCCGTATAAGGATCCTGATGAATTTATAAAAAATCTGGGAGCCGACGCGTTCAGAGAGCGGATCGAGCAGGCAAGAAACAGTTTCCTGTTTGAAATCGACGTTCTTAAGAGAAACTATGAGATGGACGACCCGGAGCAGAAGACGGAATTTTACAATCAGACCGCCAGAAAGCTTCTGGAGTTTCCGGAGGCGCTGGAGCGGGAGAATTATCTGGAGGCGGTGTCGCGGGAATTCTTTATTAACCGTGACGACTTGAGACGGCTGGTGAACCGGCTGGGGGCGAGCCTGGGACCGGCGCAGATAAGGCAGCCGAAGGAGGAAGAGGAACGGACGACGGAAAAAAAGGAAAACAAAA
>CAUEKH010000342.1 GCA_959018155.1 uncultured Hungatella sp. | reverse complement strand
CTGACGGCTTCTTTCCGCTCAGCATTTTCTTTCTTCTGCTGGTTCGTCTCCGCCTCCAGCTTCTCGGCATCGGTCTTTTCCTCCTCCGCCGGAAGTCCCTTCATCTCACGGAAAATCTTCATGAATTCCTTACCGGTAATCGTCTCCTTCTCAATCAGGAACTCGGCGATCCGGTCCATGACCTCCCGGTTTTCGCTGAGCAGCCGCTTCGCCTCTTCATACGCCTCTTTCAGCATCTTCATGACTTCGCCGTCAATCTCAGCAGCCGTAGCGTCGCCGCAGTTTAAGACAGCGCGTCCCGTTAAGTACTGATCCTCCTGGGTTGCCAGTCCCATCAGGCCGAATTTCTTCGACATACCGTACTGGGTAACCATGGCTCTCGCCAGCCTGGTGGCCTGTTCAATATCGTTGGAGGCACCCGTGGTAACCGTATCAAATACAAGTTCCTCCGCCGCACGGCCGGCTAAGAAGCCAACCAGCATGGCGTGAAGTTCTTTCTCTGTATTTAAGAATTTCTCCTCCTCCGGTACGTGCATGACGTAGCCTAAGGCGCCCATGGTTCTCGGGACAATGGTAATCTTCTGAACCGGCTCCGCGTCCTTCTGTAAGGCGCTCACCAGCGCGTGGCCGACCTCATGGTACGATACGATCCGGCGCTCTTCTTTCTTCATGATCCGGTCTTTCTTCTCTTTGCCGACCAGAACCACTTCCACCGCCTCAAATAAATCCTTCTGCGATACGGCCTGCCTGCCGTTCTTAACCGCCAGGATTGCGGCCTCATTAATCATGTTGGCAAGGTCGGAACCAACCGCGCCCGATGTCGCCAGGGCAATTGCATCCAAATCTACCGTCTCATCCATTAAGACATCTCTGGAATGTACCTTTAAAATATCGACACGGCCCTTTAAATCCGGCTTATCTACAATGATACGCCTGTCGAAACGGCCCGGACGCAGAAGCGCCGGATCCAGAATCTCCGGACGGTTGGTCGCCGCCAGAACGAGAAGTCCCTTGGAGGAATCGAAGCCGTCCATCTCGGAAAGCAGCTGGTTTAAGGTCTGCTCCCGCTCGTCGTTGCCGCCTCCGAATCGGGAATCACGGCTCTTACCAATGGCATCCACCTCATCAATAAAAATGATACATGGCGCCG
The DNA here is from genome assembly GCA_959018155.1 of uncultured Hungatella sp. Lineage (GTDB taxonomy): Bacteria > Bacillota > Clostridia > Lachnospirales > Lachnospiraceae > Hungatella. The sequence goes on along the minus strand of CAUEKH010000342.1, from coordinate 2,727 downwards.
ATTCCTGTGCCTGTTTAAACAAATCGCGGACACGGGACGCTCCGACACCGACGAACATCTCCACAAAATCGGAACCCGACAGGGAGTAGAACGGCACGTGGGCCTCGCCGGCCACAGCCTTTGCAAGCAGCGTCTTACCGGTTCCTGGAGGGCCTACTAAAAGCGCTCCCTTCGGCAGCTTGGCGCCAATCTTCGTATACTTTCCAGGATTGTGGAGGAAATCCACTATCTCTGTCAGCGATTCCTTCGCCTCATCCTCACCGGCCACATCCCGGAAGGTAACACCTGTTTCTTTCTGTACATACACCTTGGCGTTGCTCTTCCCAACGCCCATGATTCCGCCGCCGCCCACACGGCGCATCATGAAGTTAAGTAAAATTCCCATCAGCACGAACAGCAGTACGTAGCTGATAATCGTTTCCATGAGGAAATTCCCCTGGACCTTTTTCGTCTCAACCCCGGCAGCGCGAAGCCGTTCCGCCAGGTTTAAATCGCCATCCATCCGTACGGTAAAATACGTCTTGGCCGGAACATAGCCATCCCAGTCCTTCTTCGGGTTGATGAAAATTTTGGAATCCTCCACCCGGACTGATTCCACCTCCCCGCCGTCCACCATATCCATGAACTGATTGTAGGGAATCTCTACGTTCGCCTTCGCGACTACGATGTTGTGAAGATAGGCCAGGGCGATAATTGCTATTAAAATAGTGACCGCCCACATGAAAATCATCTGGGTGTTCTTCGGTATTTTGTTGTTGTTTTGATTATTGTTGTTATCCATTCGTGCAAATTCTCCAATCCGGATAGTCTCTACCCATTCTATATCATTATAGTGTCAGTCTCCCCATAAATCAAGAAAAGAATTATAAATTCCTTATAAATAAGTTATGTAAAGTTGCTGCTCACACTGTATGAGGCCTGTGAGGCGGTGCGTTCCATTTATTTACAAATCTGACACTTAATATTCTTAGTTTTTTCTATAACACTGTGGATTTCGGTAAAAATAAGTTGTATAATACCGTTTTTATAAAAATCTGTCTATTAGGAGGTTTCCTGTTATGCCCGTTAAATATGTATTTGTCACCGGCGGAGTTGTCTCCGGGCTTGGCAAGGGGATTACCGCGGCTTCTCTCGGCCGTCTGCTGAAAGCCCGCGGCTTCCACGTTACCATGCAGACATTTGATCCGTATATCAACATCGACCCGGGAACTATGAATCCCGTCCAGCACGGCGAGGTCTTCGTCACAGAGGACGGCGCGGAGACGGATTTGGATCTGGGCCACTATGAGCGTTTTATCGACGAAAACCTGACAAAAAACTCCAACGTTACGACCGGAAAGGTCTATGAAACTGTTCTTGCGAAGGAACGGCGCGGCGATTTCGGCGGCGGAACGGTTCAGGTCATTCCCCACATCACCGATGAGATCAAGAGCCGTTTTCACCGGAATGAAGCGGGCAATGAGATGGAAATTGCCATTATCGAGGTTGGCGGAACGGTGGGCGACATCGAAAGCCAGCCATTCTTAGAGGCAATCCGCCAGTTTCAGCATGATGTAGGCCATGAAAATGCCATTCTAATCCATGTAACCCTGGTCCCCTATTTAAAAGCTTCCGGGGAATTGAAGACGAAGCCGACTCAGGCCAGCGTCAAGGACTTGCAGAGCATGGGAATCCAGCCGGATATTATCGTATGCCGCTCCGAACTTCCCCTCGACCACGGAATCCGTACCAAGATTTCGCGCTTCTGCAACGTACCGGAAAGCCACGTGCTTCAAAATCTGGACGTGGAGGTGCTCTACGAACTGCCCCTCGTGATGGAAGAAGAACATCTGGCGGAGGCAGCCTGTGAAAGCCTGCATCTGACCTGCCCTGCTCCCGACTTAGCCGACTGGGCCGCCATGGTGGAGGCGTGGAAGCATCCGCAGAGGGAAGTGACCATCGCCCTGGTTGGAAAATACATCCAGCTCCACGACGCCTACATCTCAGTCGTGGAAGCGCTGAAACACGGCGGGGTGGCAAACCGCGCCGCCATCCATATCAAATGGGTCGATTCCGAGACAGTCACCGACGAAAATGCGCCTGCTATCTTCCAGGATGTCCAGGGAATTCTGGTTCCCGGCGGCTTTGGAGGCCGCGGCATCGAGGGAAAAATATCAGCCATCCGCTATGCCCGTCAGCAGAACATTCCATTTCTGGGACTCTGCCTCGGAATGCAGATGGCAATTGTGGAATTTGCCCGCCACGTGATCGGCTTTTCCGATGCCCACACCGCAGAACTGGATCCGGAGACAGAGCATCCGGTTATCCATTTAATGCCGGAACAAAATGGGATTGAGGATATCGGCGGCACCCTGCGTCTCGGATCGTATCCCTGCGTTCTGGACCCGACATCGAAGGCATTTAAAGTGTACGGCCAGGAGACGATACACGAACGCCACCGCCACCGTTACGAAGTAAATAATGACTACCGCAGGGATTTGACTGAGCACGGGATGAAGCTGTGTGGCCTGTCCCCGGATGGGCGGATCGTGGAAATGGTCGAGCTGCCGGATCATCCGTGGTTTATTGCGACACAGGCACATCCGGAGTTTAAATCACGGCCTAACAGGCCGCATCCGCTGTTCTCCGGGTTCATCAGGGCGGCCATCGAATATGGGAAAAAGGACTGATTTTCCCGGTATTTCTCTCCGGAAATTTCAAAAAGAGGGGGGACGCTCCCGTCCTCCC
>CAUEKH010000341.1 GCA_959018155.1 uncultured Hungatella sp. | reverse complement strand
CCAAAGGCGTCCATCAGCTGAGGAATGTACCGGACCAGCTTTCCGTCATCGCGGCTCGTCATCGTCTCAAACGCCTTCCCGTAATCCGTCAGTTCCGGCGGATAGTAATGAATATCGGAAGCCACCGCGATGGTTGGCGGGCGGTACGGCTCCGGCTCCGTCTGGCTTTCCTCTGGCCGAATCTCATGTTCCTTCCTGTTTTCACCTTCCTGCCGGACCGGCGGATACTGGCTTTCAGTCTCCGTCTCCTGCGCAGAAGAACTCTCTGTTTTTTCTTCCGTCTCCCCCTGGCTTTCCTCCGTCTCCTCTGTCTCCGTCTGTTCCTGTGTCGATTCTATTTCCAGCGAAGTCCCGCTGCCATGTCCGCCCGGATGGTTTAACTCGCCGATCAACCATACAATGCCAAGACAGACTGCGATTAACCCCGCGTAGATAAGGATTATCAATCCGTTTTTCTTAACTTTATCCATAATTTCAGTAATCTGTGTCCCTTTCCTTCCGTCGCTCGATGTCCATCAGGAATCATACCATAGAGGTCGGAATTCATCAATAGAGTTCACAGAAACTTAAGGATAAACCTAACTGTGAAGCGCCTTTTCATACACCTCTCTTATTTTCTCCTTTGTCGGCACTCCCTCATGAATCTTCTCCCCATCAACAAAATACGTGGGGACGTACCAGTAATCCAGGGAATCCGCAAATTCCTTTTCCCTGTTTTCATCCACAATCTCCACCTCAACTGCTGCATACTCCGGATTTTCCGTCTTAAGCGCCTCCATCAGACGAAATGCGTTCTGACAGTGGGGGCAGGTCTCCTGAATCATCATCAATACTTTCTTCATCGTTCTCTCTCCTATCGAAACAAATCATTTTCCATTAGCTGCACATAAAATATGATACCATGAACACCAAACTCGTGGAAGACCCCGCCAGGTGTCCAGGCATATATTCTACCAGGTTCGATCATACCTCGCCAGGTATTCCCATCATACCATGAAAAACCGCCCCTGTCATGCGGTGACAGGAACGGTTTTCACAGGAGTCATGTCCTTCACGGGTCAATGAAGGAAACCCAGAGGGTAATGTATAGAATATTCACATATAGTTAGTTTTGTCTAACTACATATAATTTACCACACGGTACCAGAAAATGCAAGTGTTTTTTCATTTTTTCTGCTGACTTTTTTCTGCTGATGCCTTTCACACCTTTCCCAAAAGCCGCGGATTAATACCAGCGGGTCATCGGAAGTTCATTGTTCACCCCTTTGGAGGCCAGTATCTGGTGCAAATCAATGACGCCGTTGTGGAAGGTGGCCGCACAGGAGCTTAAATACAGTTCCCACATCCTTGCAAACTCACTCCCCATCTTCGCTTCCACCTCATCCTTATGCTCACTGAAATTGTGTTCCCAGCACCGCAGCGTCCGGTAATAATGGCGGCGAAGGCTCTCCACATCGAGAGTGTAGAATTTATAATCTCCGAATAGATGAATGATTTCCCTCAGGCTTGGCACCATCCCGCCCGGAAAAATATATTTCTTAATCCACGGATCGCCGGGAAATTCCTTTAGGGCACTGATATAGTGAAGGAGAAGTAAACCGCCCGGTTTCAGCACCGCATCCACATTCTTTAAAAACAGTTCATAGTTGGACCGCCCCACGTGTTCTAACATTCCCACGCTGACAACGCGGTCAAAACGTCTGCCGCACGACTTTAACTCCCGGTAGTCCATTCTGGCCACCTCAATCCGGCCCTCCAGCCCCTCCTTTTTGATCCGCTCTTCAAATTCCTTCTGCTGTTCCCGGCTTAAGGTAATCCCAAGCCCTTTCACCCCGTATTCCTTTGCCGCCCGAATCAGCAAATATCCCCAGCCGCATCCGATATCGAGAAGCGTCATGTCTTTTTCCAGACACAGCTTCTTCAAAATTCTGTCGACTTTATTGCACTGCGCATCGTAAAGCGTATCGTCCACCGATTTAAAATATCCGCAGGAATAGCTCATCGTCTCATCCAGCCACAGGCTGTAGAAATCATTTCCGATATCGTAGTGGGAAGTGACCTCCTTTTCCTGGTTCCTCTTCGACTGAGAAGAAAACATCAGTTTTTTCAGTTTCAGGCGGTCTGTGGAGAACTTCTCCATCTGGCCGAGAAATAAATCCAGGGCCTGAAACAAATCGCCCTCCACCTCCAAATCGCCCTTCATGTACGCCTCTCCCAGAGCCAGGGATGTGCTGGTCATCAGTTCCTTTCCATCAATCTCCTTCTTTAAATCCACCACAAATTCAGGTGTTCCGTTTCCTATATGGTGTGTCTCCCCGTGCAGCTTCACATCGAACGGATGGGCATCAAACCGCTGGAGAAAGGAAATTACAAACTGGTCCGTCATGGTTTTCATATCGCAGTTCCTCCGAAATTCATATTCTTTCCATGATTCTGTCCAGTTTTCACCTGAATTATAAGTCGTTTCCCATTTTTTAGAAAATGCAACATCATACAAGACTTTTGCCATTTCCTGTGTTAAAATCAGAAAAGTTGAAAGGAGGGCCGCCATGCCATCACCATCAGAACAGCGTCATATCTTTTTTGACAGTGACTTAGGAATTGAGGCCTACCAGTTAAGCGGAATCGTTCAGAAATTTCCAAACCATTTCCATGAATTCTACGTCATCGGTTTTATCGAAGGCGGATGCCGCCACCTCTGGTGCAAAGGCCGGGAATACGACTTGTCAAAAGGAGATTTAATTCTGTTTAATCCAAGGGATAACCATTACTGCGCCCCCATGAACGGGGAACTTCTCGACTATCGCGCCCTCAATATTCCGGTTGACATCATGAAAAAAGCCACGATCGACATCACCGGTCAGGAGTTTACTCCCTGCTTTACGCAAAATGTCGTCTACCAGTGCGATATCACCGCCTCTCTCGCCGATACGTATCAGGCGATTGTAGAGAACGCCGGGCCATTTGAGAAGGAGGAAGCTTTTTTCTTCCTGCTGGAACAGGTTTTAAAAGAGTACAGCGCCCCTTTTGAGGAAATGAACCCGCTCTGCGAAGATGAGGCCATCCGCAGGGTCTGCGAATACTTAGATGCCCATTTCGCAGAAAATATCACCCTTGAGGATCTGACAGATTTAATCCATTTGAGTAAATCGTGGCTTATCCACAGCTTTACCAGACAGACAGGGGTATCCCCCTACCGCTATCTCCAGTCCGTCAGGATCGAGAAAGCAAAATCACTGTTGGAACAGTCCACCCCATTAATCGAGGCGGCCAGCCAGGCCGGTTTTACCGACCAGAGCCATTTTACCCGCTTCTTTAAGGATTTCACAGGACTGACCCCAAAGCAGTACCAGAAAATATTTTCAGAGCCCGGAGGCAGAAAGACATCCGGGATGGAGGATTCGTTATGAAAGAAAGAACAAATGCTGCCGGTCATTTAGCGGCGGCTGTCACCATTTTTATCTGGGGAACCACCTTTATCTCAACAAAGGTGCTCTTAACCGCATTCACCCCGCTGGAAATCCTGTTTTTCCGTTTCTTCATCGGTTACGCAGCGCTCTGGATCGCGGCGCCCCGTCTTCTTAAGCTGGAAGATAAAAAACAGGAACTGCTCTTTGCGGCAGCAGGCCTGTGCGGCGTCACCCTCTATTTCCTGATGGAAAATTTTGCCCTGACCCTGACGTTTGCGGCAAATGTCAGTATTATCATCGCGGTTGCGCCTTTCTTTACAGCGATATTCGACTGGCTTTTCATGAAAGGGACGAAACCAGGGCTTAAATTCTTAACCGGCTTTACCGCCGCCATCGTCGGCATCGCCCTCCTCAGTTTTCAGGGCGAATCCGGTGTCCATCTCAGTCCCAAAGGCGATTTTCTCGCGCTGGCGGCAGCCATCACCTGGGCGGC
>CAUEKH010000340.1 GCA_959018155.1 uncultured Hungatella sp. | reverse complement strand
TGGTTTGTTTATAAGTGAATGTGAAACAGGATGGCAGGACCGCATAAAGAAGATATGCAGCCCGTTTTGTTTTGATACCCTTATAGACAATACTATTATACCGTGACACATCCGAAAAAGAGAATCTTTTTCGTCTATTTGTGTTGTGGCAAAGTATGGGCCGCAGCTTTTTTTATTTCACAGCTGGCGGTGCTCTGATAAGTGGTAACACAAGTGAGAGGAAGAAGTGAAAATTTATGGAAAGAATTTATAAATATCCGAGGACCCGCCATATCGAAGGGTCCAGAATTCAGGCCGGGGACGAGGACCTGAAGAATGTACGGTTTGAGGAGATAAAAGGCAGATTTGTGGTTCTGGAGGAGAAAGTGGATGGCGCCAACTGCGGAGTCAGTTTTGACGAGGATGGAACACTGATGCTTCAGAGCCGGGGCCATTTCTTAAATGGAGGCTACGGGGAAAGACAGTTTGATTTATTTAAGACGTGGGCCGGATGTCATCAGGAGAAGCTGTGGAAGCTTCTGGGCAGCCGTTATATGATGTACGGAGAGTGGCTGTACGCCAAGCATACGGTATATTACGATAAGCTGTCCCACTATTTTATGGAATTTGATATCTTTGACAAGCAGGAACAGCGTTTCTTAAGCACAGCAGCCAGACGTCGGATGCTTTCGAATTATCCGTTTATCGTGTCGGTCCGTGTCCTTTTCGAAGGCTGCCTTGATACGAAGGAACAGCTTGTCTCGTATTTGGGAAGGTCGGCATTCAAGTCAGAGCGATACATGGAGTCGCTGGAAAAAGAGTGCGGGAAAATGATGCTTTCTTATGAACTGGTGGAAAAGCAGACCTATCCTTCCGATTTCATGGAAGGTATCTATATCAAAGTCGAAGAAGGTGACGAGACGGTAGACCGGTATAAATACGTCCGCAGTTCCTTTTTAAATACGATCCTGGATTCAGAAACGCACTGGCTGAACCGGCCTCTGATACCGAACCGGCTGGCTGATGGAGTTGACTTATACGGGGATGAGCCGGTAGCACATGGCGGTGAGAAAGCAGGCGGTAAGAACGCAGGCGGCGAGAATCCAGGTGACGGGAAAGCAGGTGACGGGAAATGACAGAAAAAGCCGGCAGAAAAGAATCCCTGGAGGAACTTTTCGCCCGTCTGAAATACGATTTTGATGGAGTCCTGCGGGAATTTCCCTGCCTGTACGAACTGGAAGAGGTGGAACAGGAGGCGGAATACCACGGCGAAGGGGATGTGCTGGAACATACGAGGCGCGTCTGCCAGTCAGTCGTATCTGGCCCGGAGTGGGAGCGGTTAAACGAAAGAGACAGGGCAATTATCTACACAGCGGCTCTTTCTCATGATATTGGCAACACATACAATACCACCGTGGAGGAGGGAAGGATCATCTCTCCAAATCACAGCGCAATCGGCATGAGACGATTTCAGGAATACTGCCTGAACGAAATGGAACCCCGTCTGGATATCCATTTTCCATGCGGGAAGAAATCGCGTGGCTGATACGGTATCATGGCCTGCCGCTTCTCTTTCTGGAGAAGACGCCGGTGGACTATTATCTGGTAAGGGCGCGGGAGAGTGTCCGTTTACCACTTCTCTACCAGCTTGGCCGGGCGGATGTGCTTGGCCGGGAATGTTCTGATAAAGAGGCGGCCTGTGATACCGTGGATTATTTTAAAGCGTATGCGGAAGAAACAGGCTGCTGGGAAGATAAGATAAAATTTGCCAACGAATATACGCGATTTACCTATTTTGAAAAGCGGGACAGATGGATGGGGGCTCAACTGTACGATACAACGCAGTTCGATGTCTATGTCATGAGCGGGCTGCCTCTGTCCGGAAAAGATACGTATATTGAAAAGGAACTTTCCGGCTTCCCGGTTGTCTCTCTCGACGATATCAGAGCTGAATTGGGGATCAGGCCGGACGAACCGTCAGGCCCGGTAGCTGCGGTGGCGAAGGAACGGTCAAAGGAGTTTCTTCGGAAAAAACAGCCGTTTATCTGGAATGCCACCAATATTTTACTCGATACAAGAAGAAATGTTTGCAAGATGTGTACCGATTACGGCGCGCGGGTCCATTTAATATACCGGGAGGCGCCGTATCAGGAACTTTTGGAGCGGAACAGAATCCGCAGCAGAAGCGTACCGGTGGAGGTCATCGACCGGTTGATTCATAAGATGGATGTGCCGGAGTGTGTGGAAGCGTATCGGGTGGAATACCCTCGGGACCGGTAAGATTTTCAGTTTCGGCACATGGAGAACGGAATGACTCGGAGTGTTCTCTGTGTGCCGGCTTTAACTTGGGAGAACCAAAAGCCCAGAATGAAAGGAGCAGAAAAATGGTATTTTCAATCAATAAACAGGCAGTGGAAATTAAGACGAGGTTTGAAAACGCGCCCCTCACGTCGCCCAATGAAGCGTGCGCGGCGATTGGAATGCTCTGTAAGATTTACGGCCTTCCAATTCCTGAAAAGCGGGACATGGTGAGTGAGATGAAGGAAGATTTAACACAGGCCATCAAAGATAAGCCGGTTCCTTCCGACTTTGCGGCGAAGATTATCAGCCTGCTGGAACAGTATTTTAAAGACGACCCGGTGACGGATGAAATCTATGAGTTGTTGAAATACAGTTATCATGAGCAGAAGTAGGAGACTGACGAAAGTCTCTCTTCTGTCCTCTAGTCCTTTAATATAAAAAACACCGGAAGTTTTCTGTAACTTCCGGTGTCCTCATGGAGATGACAGGGCTCGAACCTGCGACATCCTGCGTGTGATGCAGACGCTCTCCCAGCTGAGCTACACCTCCATATGTGTTATTTTAGCACTTTACGGAAAAAATGCAAGATTTTTTAACACAAATTTCCAGACAAATTTTCCGAGAGTTTCCAGGTCTTATTTCGATATCCAATTTTCTGTTATCCAACTGACCAAAAACCAATATTTTCAGGTATCAAATATGTTCTGTAATCCTTTTCTCTCCTGAATTCCCGGCCTTTTTAAATTTTCCTTGTAGTTTCCCACATAAAAATCAGACAGAACCGTGCAGCTTCTTCTCTGCCTTGCGGTTCTGTCTGATCTTTTGTGAAATTCTGACCTCTATTTCTTCACAAACTGCTTATCAAACTCCGGATTAAAGTAATAGAAGTTCTTTGCATCCAGATTCGATTTAATCTTCTCCAGCGCCTCGCCGAATCTCTGGAAGTGGACGACCTCACGTTCCCGGAGGAACTTCAGCGGTTCGCGGACATCGGGGTCTTCGATCACGCGGATTAAGTTGTCGTAGGTGGTCCGGGCCTTCTGTTCGGCAGCCAGATCCTCGGTTAAGTCGGTGATGGCGTCGCCTTTGGACTGGAACTCACAGGCATTGAATGGGACGCCTGCCGCTGCGGTCGGCCAGAGCGCTGTGGTGTGGTCGATATAATAGGCATCGAAGCCGGCCGTTTTCGCCTGCTCAGCCGTTAAATTTTTCGTCAGCTGGTAGATGATGGCGCAGACCATTTCCAAGTGTGCCAGCTCTTCTGTACCGATATCGGTTAAAAGTCCGCCTACTTCCTTGCATGGCATCGTATATCTCTGGGAAAGATATCTCATGGACGCCGCCAGCTCTCCGTCAGGGCCGCCAAACTGGCTGATGATTAAGGAAGCCGTTTTCGGGCAGGTGGTTTTGATGTTTACCGGGAACTGAAGCCGTTTTTCATAAGTCCACATTATACATTACCTCCTTCCCACGGAAGCGGGCCGTCAGACCAGGTGAAATGTCTTTTGCCCGGGTACTTCGTATGGGTTTCTGATTTGTTGTTGGTATCATGGCAGACGCAGTCCATTGTCAGTGGTTCGTAGTTGTCTGCCAAATTTTGACGAAGCTGTTTCCTCCTCTTCAT
>CAUEKH010000339.1 GCA_959018155.1 uncultured Hungatella sp. | reverse complement strand
AGATACCGGGGAACGGCCGTGAAATCAGGTTCCGTTCCCCAGTTTTTCCTGTAGCGTTCCGTCAGAGATTCTATTTCCCGAAGCGCGCTTTCATTTACCATACCTGTATCCTTTTTTCCTGCTCCCGTGAACCTTATCGGTTATCGTAAGAATCATTTTTCTCATTTCTGGCGCCTGAGACAGAAACGGAAACATTCTCAAACCGGATCCCTTCTACGTAATTAAAGACGCCATACTCTTTACAGGAAAGTTCCACATCCTGGAATGTAATATTCTTAATCGGCGCTTCCTCAAAGCCTTCCACATGGAAAGCGCGGCTGATTCCCTGATAATCCGGCTCATTGTATGCCTTCACATTGCGGATAATGATTCCGTCCACTTCTGTCATCGGAATGGAATCCGGAATCGGTTCGAGGAGTTTCCGCCAGTGCTCCGGAATCTCTCCTTCATAGCCCTCCGGCAGTTCACAGTAGCTGTAGGCCGGATTCCAGTTTAAGAAGAGGTGGAACGGATATTTGACATTGACCATGGTGAGCCCTTCCACCAGCACATCTTTAATATATCCCCTTCTCGCGACAGACGATTTGATGCGGAAGCCGCAGTCTGTACCGTGATAGCGGAGATTCTGCAGTCTGATATCGTAAACGCCGCCCGACACCTCGCTGCCGATGGTAACGCCGAAACCGGCCCGGATCTCGCAGTTTCTGACTGTGATATCATGGCATGGACGCCCCACCCGGAGTCCGTCGCTGTCCCTGCCGGATTTGATGCAGATACTGTCGTCATTACAGGAGGTCACACAGTTTTCCACCAGCACGTGTTCACAGGAATCAATGTCGATACCGTCGGTGCTGGGGCTCAACTCCCCGCAGGCAGTGATTTTCACGCCATCTACGTGGACGTTCCGGCTGTAGCAGACGTGGACATTCCAGAACCCGGAACGGGACGAGGTGAAATCTTTCAGCGTCACGTCCTCCGATTCCATGATAACTACGTTGCGGACGCGCATACAGTCGTAATCACACGCCCAGCGCAGCCCTTTTTTATCGTACTCAGCGCGCATACCGCCGGCAGTGTCGGCTCCCCAGTATTTGTTCCACCAATATTCTCCCTGGCCGTCAATCGTTCCATTTCCGCTGACGGTAACGCCGGACTGGCCGTTGCAGTTTAAAATTCCCGGGTACCAGTCCATCTCGATGCCTGCAGCGCGGGTCGGCATAACCGGATACTGCGATTCATCTGTCGTCCCCAGAAGCACCGCCCCATCTTCAAAATGAAATTCCACTCCGCTCTTTAAGAACAGAGAAGCGGTTAAATACGTTCCTTTTTCCAGACTCACAATCCCTTTGACTGCCGCCGCCTCATCAATCAGCTCCTGAAGTGCTTCCGTTACAAGAACAGCACCACTGTTGTCGATCTTTCTGTCAGATGTTTTAAAAACTGGTCTCATTGTTGTTCTCCTTTTATGTATAAATCTTTTATTTTACAATGCCATATATCTTTTCGTCTCCTCCGTCGTCTCCACGTAAGGAATTTTCTTTAACAGTTCCTCAGTCCTGCTGTTCTCATAATACGTCGTGACGGCCGCGGTTATCTGTTCAAGTGAAATCACCTCCCGCTCCGTCGGCGTGAAATGGCCGTAAGGCGTATCAAGTGAAATCCGTTCCACGAGAGACTCCTTCTCCCTGTCGATAATCGAAAAGGTACGGAAATCGCCATCCGGAAGATTTTCACGGATTTCCGCAACAAAGTGATTATCTACACCGTAGAACTGTAAAAAACCGTTGCTCGATTCCAGTATCAGGAAATCCTCGCTTCCCTCTTCCACAAGCATCATATAGGATTCCATGTCCTGCCAGGGGACATTTTCCACGATTTGCCCTGACGCGAACTGTAAATTAATTGCGCGGGGGCCATTTTTCGCCGAATGATTCACAGCATTTTTCTTTCCGCTGCCAAACATCCGGTCTGCAAACGATTGAAAGCTTCCCATCATTTCCTCCATGTCTGTACTTTTTACCATTCCGTATTTTCCCGGCAAAAATGCCTATCCATCCGCTCTCCGGCTGTCAAAATACGGAAACTGGTCAATGGCGTCGAGAATATCCTTAAAGTCATCCCTCGGCGCTATATCAATGTACCGCGTAAGCAGCTCCGTCTCCTGCTTCTTATACGGTCCATAAAAGATATCATACAAGTTATGTCCTCTCATGTAAATCTTAAATTCTTCCATGTGGGCCTTTAACTCTTCCACCGATTCTATCTCTTTTCCGAGAATTTCCGTCAGATGACGCCCCGATTTTAAGCGGTATAGGTATTCCTTCCACTTTGCGAACAGAATCTCGTAGAAACGCTCCTCGCTCTCCACAATCCCCAGCTTTTCCATCACCTTCGGATTCAGGAAATAGTTCTCAAACGAGTAGTATTTTAAAATCAGCACATTTCTTCTCGTCACTCTCGGAAGCCTGTCGGCATCCTCTAAATTTCTCTCATCGTAATAGCGGCAGAGCTGCCCGGCCAGTTCCGCCGGATTCTCCCCGTCGCCGTCGCGTATCATTAAAAACTGGTCCCGCAAATAGACCTGGTTCATGTATTTTAAATTGGCGTACGTCCTGATATTGGTGCAGCTGTTGGTTGTGATAATGGAAATGCGCCGCAGATTTCCCTCCGCATCGTGCATCTCGGAATAATACTTTTCCAGAAGCAGAGGCAGCCGGCTCTTATCCTGTTTCCCCTCCACGATGAAGACGAAACTGACATTCAGAAAATCGTTGGCCCCATACCCCAGATCATCGAGGATGGCGTCGATATCGGTTTTCTCCTTCACCACCGAATAGTCATCCTCGTCGAGCACCACCTGCCGTATCTGGCGGCTGGTGAAATTGTAGAGCATGTTGGGGGAATGGGTGGTGAACAGAACCTGGTTCTTCTTCGAAAGCTGATAGAGAACCTCCCCTGACATCTTCTGTAAATGGGGATGGAGAAATATCTCCGGATCCTCCACAATAATGATACTGGGAATCCGCTTCTCATCATCCGTATACGTCTCCAGCAGAGAAAGCATGTAAATGCTCTTCATGCCGTTGCTCAAATTCTCAATGGGATTCAACCGTCCGTGTTCCTCGTGGTACGTCTCCGCCGTCACACGGAACATATCATCGGGGTTACAGCTTAAGGTATAGCGGATTTCCTCATAGCCGCCATTTTTCCTGTAATTTCTGTTGACCTTCTCTGTAAAATCCTTCAGATTCGTCTGGTACAGTTTATATTCCAGCAGTTTGGACGTCTCGTAGAGATTTAACTCCTCCGGCTTTTTCCGGTTGATCAGTCCGATACATTTAAAGCACTGGTTACACTCCTTCGCGGAGTCGAACATGCAGACGTGCGCCCGCAGCCGCACCAGCTGTTCCTCCTCCTGAAACATGAGCAGATCTTCCTGAAACTGGTTTAACTGCCGCTCCGTATCAATGTAGTATAGCCGCGGAAATACCTCCGGTATGTATCGGTTATTCTTCTTATACCCATCTCCGTAGCGCATATCGCCCTTCCAGTTGACCACATACGTAAATGGCAGGGACATTTCCTGATACACTTCCCCGCTCTGCTCGCAGCTTACCGCCTGAAGCGACGGCAGCTTTGCGCAGAAATCGCGGCGCCATGCCTCATACCGCTTATACTGGCTCACGATGCCGGCCTGATGGAAGAGGTGGAGGTCATCCTCGGTCAGATTCAGAGTCATTGATATCTCAATATTCTGTTTTCGCTCGTTGAAGTCGCTTTCCCGGATCTGATAGGAACCTGCCACCGCGCGGATGGCATCCAGCACCGAGGTCTTTCCCGTATTGTTCTTTCCTACCAGAATCAGGGCATTTTCGATACCATGAATCTCCATCTCACGGATGGCTTTAAAATTCCTGATGTCAACCGATGTGATCTGCATATGCGTTCCCCTTTCGGT
>CAUEKH010000338.1 GCA_959018155.1 uncultured Hungatella sp. | reverse complement strand
GGACAACCTGCAGAAATTCTGTGAGGGCAGACTGGCAGACTTGAGAAATATCAGAGACTACGATAAAGGATATTGATGAGGGGCAGGAAAATGTGATGGCATGGTGGGAACAGAATAAGTTAAGAATGATTCAGACGAATTTGCGGGATACAGACGCTGTGATGGATGTAGATTTGCTGATAGCACAATTAAAGGCACTTTCGGCTAATTCCCTTCAGTTTAATACAGGAGGTATCGTAGCGTTTTACCCGACAGAACTGAAATACCATTATAAGAACCCGTATTTGACACACGATTTGCTTCGGGAAGTTATTGATAAATGCCACCAGAACGGTATGAAATTTATTGCCCGCTTTGATTTCAGCAAAGCGCATGAATCTGTTTTTAAGGAGAAGCCGGAATGGTTTTACCGGTCGCCTCAGGGGGAAGCTGTCAATTATAATGGCATGGTGCACACCTGTATTAACGGATTTTACCAGAATGAATATTCTCTGGAAATTATCAGAGAGGTTCTCACAAAATATCCTGTGGATGGGATCTTCTTTAATATGTTCGGGTATCAGACGACGGACTACAGTGGGAATTACCATGGAATCTGCCACTGTGATAACTGCAAAAAGAAATTTATGGAGATGTACCATCTGGAACTGCCTTCTGCGGAAGACAGAAACGATCCGGTCTATCAGAAATATCTGGAATTCAAAAACGTCACTACGAGGCAGCTGCTGGATAAAATCCATAAGCTGGTAAAGTCGATGGATGAGGAACTTCCGATTTCTACTTATAATGATTATAAAGTGGATATCATCAGAAAAGAGTCCAATACAGCAGTTGACAGGCCGTATCCCGTCTGGCTCTACTCCGCCTCTGAGAATGTCATGTCGGTGGAAGATACATGGGATGATAAGATAATCAGCAACTGTTCCATCAATGCGGTGGATATTCCCTATCGCTTCATGGGAGTTTCCAAACATCTTATCCGGACCCGCCTGTATGAGAGTATTGCCAGTGGTTCCGGACTCGATTTCTGCATCAACGGGGTGGTTGAGGATTATCCGGACAGAGATAATTTCGATGCTGTAAAAGAGGTGTTTGAATATCACAAAAGAAATGAAAAGTATTATGGCTGCTTCCGTTCTGTTTCGGATATTGCCCTGCTTAAACCAGCGGTAAAGAGCGCCGGAAATGGTAAGGCGGAGTATCTGGGGATTTTTAAAATTCTGAAAGAACAGCACATCCTTTTTGATGTCATCTGCCAGGAAAATTTAAAGAACCGACTGAAGGATTTGAACAGATATCGGTGTGTGATTGTGCCGGACTGCCGGATTCTGTCGGATGAAGAGATTGTGAAAGCGATCGGAGAGTCAGAGACAAAATGGATACTGACCGGACAGTTTCCGGAAAATGAGAATTCGGTCATCTACCCGGTGACGGGAGGAAAACTGAATGGCTTTACTACCTGCAACAGGGGCGCGTATTTCCTTACAAAAAATAAAGAGATATTCCGCCGTTTTCCGAACAGGGACTGGCTTTTTCTGGATCGATCATTTGCGCGGATTGAATTTCCGAAGGATCAGCCGGTATTTCTGCCCTTTATGGAATCGGCCAGGTTTGGACCTCCGGAGAGATGCGGGGGATATGCGGTTTCTGAGTACTTTGGAGCGGGTGTAAACAGATACGAAAAAGCGACGGTTCTGAGTATTCCATGGGAAGTCGGTACATTGTATCAGAAATACGGTTATGAGGACCATAAGAATCTGCTGCTGGATTTGCTGGATTATATGACGGAAAGCAGATACACGGTTGTGACAGACGCCCCACTCGATGTAGAACTGTTTCTGGGCCAGTATGAGGATGGAAGCTGTATTTTGCAGATACTTAATGTATCTGGCTATAATGGCAGTACTTTTTATCAGCCCAATCCACTTTTTGACTTTAATATTACAGTGCAGGGTTTGAAACGGTGTTCCAGGATCAGGCCGCTTGATGGGGCTGAGACTGTGGAGTATGAAAAGGAAGCTGACCGGATGGTAATTCACATCAGACGTCTGGACAGTTTTCAGGCATTTATTATCTCATAAACGGATGGAAGGGAAGGTGTGCGGGATGTCAGCCTCCAGTGACTTTCATTGACACGGTTTTGTGAAAATGTTATAATTTTGTGGATAAAGGAGGTGGAAATATATGGAAAAGGAAAAGAACACATCAGGGGAGTCGATGGTAAATGAGATCGCCGATGACATCAGGCTGGAAATCCAGATGCAAAAATACAGAGCAGGAGATAAGCTGACAGAAATCGAATTGTGCAGCCGGTATGGGGTCAGCCGGACTCCGGTGAGGGAGGCATTTCGTCTCCTTCAGCAGGAAGGGCTTCTGGTGCACATTCCGCATTGCGGCGTACAGGTTGCGGCCATTGGCGAGAAAGAGATGTTTGATGCCCTGGAAATTCGTGCCCGCTTAGAACAGTACTCTTCCGGACTGGCGGCCCGTTATGCCACGCCCGAGGATATTGGCATTTTAAGGGAGTTGAATAAGCGGCTCTATGAAGCGGGAAGGGATAAGAACTTAAATACCAGTTACCTCGATGAAGAATTCCATCTGTATATTGCCAAAATCGGAAAAAACCATATTCTTTCTGAAACGTTGTCTTCTCTGTACGTGAAGAACAGAATTACAGATTTTATGTTTCCGATTAAGACGGAACGCCTCCCTCATACTTATAAAGAACATGAAGATATTATTATGGCATTGGAGCAGAATGATCCGGAGATGGCTGAAAAGTACACAGATATTCACTTCCATTACAGTATCCTGTCGAATCAGAGAAAAATGAAAGAACTGAGGGAGCGGGGAGAATAGAAGGAGGAACTGTGATGAAAACGGGATTTATCGGCCTGGGAATTATGGGGAAACCGATGGCCAGGAATTTGATGAAAGCTGGATATCAGCTTGTGGTCTGTGACCGGAATCAGACCGTTGTGGAAGAGATGAAAGCGCTGGGGGCAGTGGCCGCGGCAAACGGAGCGGAAGTTGCCGGACTGTGTGATGTTATCATTACGATGGTGCCGGATTCCCCACAGGTGCGTGAGGTCGTTTTGGGAGAAGGCGGAATCATTGAGACTGCAACGGCAGGGACAACGGTAATTGACATGTCTTCTATCGATCCAATGGAATCAAAAGCGATCGGAGAGAAGCTGGCCGAAAAAGGGATTGATATGATGGACGCGCCCGTCTCAGGCGGAGAGCCAAAAGCGATTGACGGCACGCTGTCTGTGATGGCAGGGGGAAAGAGAGAGACTTTTGACCGCTTTAAGGAACTGCTTCTTACAATGGCTGCCTCTGTGGTTTATGTGGGGGAACTCGGTTCCGGTAATGTGGCCAAGCTGGCGAATCAGATTGTCGTTGCCTCGAATATAGCGGCTGTTTCTGAAGCGCTGACTTTTGCGAAAAAAGCGGGGACGGACCCCAGACTGGTATATGAGGCAATCCGTGGCGGGCTGGCGGGTTCTACGGTTATGGATGCCAAGGCGCCAATGATGTTAAACGGTGATTACAGACCGGGCTTCCGTGTCGAACTCCATATTAAAGATTTGAACAATGCGTTGAAAGCAGCTCATGCGGTAAGCGCGCCAGTGCCGGTTACGGCTCAGATGATGGAAATTATGCAGTATCTGAAAGCCGAGGGCAGAGAGAAGGACGATCATTCGGCTGTGGTGAAGTATTATGAAACGCTGGCCGGAATTTCAATAAAAGAACAGTCAAAACGATAACCTGCACGCTCCGCGCACAGGTCACCGTCTTCAATAAAAAGGGGCTTTTCACAGCCCCCTTTTTTAACGGGTATTTCACCTTCCCTGCCTTCCATTGCTGAGAAACTCTTCTATAGCTGCATAAAGCTTCTGCACATCAATAGGTTTGGCGATGTGATCGTCCATACCGGCTCTTTGGGAGGCGGCAATATCG
>CAUEKH010000337.1 GCA_959018155.1 uncultured Hungatella sp. | reverse complement strand
AAGAGCCCCTTCCTTATCCAGCAGCACTGCCATCGAAGCGCAATCTTTTAATTTGTGAAGCTTGATATTGGACAGTAATTCCAGAAGGAACTCGTCCACCGTCCTCTCATAGGAAATTCCTCTGCTGATCGGAAAGTCGGCCTGGCGAAGAAGTTCCATAGTAAAAATCGGAATCTTCTCCCCCGCTTCCACAGCAAACAGCTTCTCTGCCTCTGTATAGACTGTATACATATCCCTCTCCTGCAATACCATCTCTCATTCTCCTTTTATTATATAATTTAGAATTTTCCCGTTTCTGCCCGCAATCTTTCAGTCTCTCCCTGTTCCTGTCCCTTTTATGTACTGCTCTACACTGCATAAATCGTATTTTACCGTATCTTTCAAATCCCCGGTCTTCAAAAATCTGTCCCAGTCATCAATCAGACATTGATGTACCGGTCCGTACAGATATCGTTCCCCCGCTTTCAGCCTTCTGTACGTGCCGTTTTCGATCCCCGTGCTGGTCTCCTCCACGCCAATATACCCGTTGGCATACATAAAGCGGCACCATCTGTGGTGTTCGCAGGCCAGCAGCTGATCCCACAGTTCCAGATTTCTGTTATAAACCGTCTTATCAGCCCGCAAATGGTACCTGACAATCTCTTCGCTACTCACAGCCTCCTCACTGTCAAATCCGGCCTTTTCCTCAAGTTTTCGCACAAGCCGGGCGATATAGCTTCCATAAAGAACCTGCACACGGTTCGCTTCCTTCTTCAAAAGAGGCAGCGCATTCCACGTTTCTTTTTTCCCTCCGGAGGCCCTGGCATATCTGTCGTGAAATGTCATTGCCATTTCTTCAAATTCTGAATTAACGATATTTTTCCACGTCAGCAGCTTCTGTCTCGTTCCAAATGGAATCACATTCTGATACATGCCGGCCAAATCCTCTTTACAGGCATTCCTGATATATTGAATAATACTGTCCTCCTGCTCCATGCGGACCGCGATTGGCACAGGGGTAAACCGGGAAGATGCGCAGAAGAAATACTCGGCAAGCCTCATCATCGTTAAGAGGCTGGTCGTCTGATTGCTGAAACAAACAGCCGCATAGGTAAACGGCGTCTTCTCCCCCAGTTCATCGAGGCACGCCTTAAAGCCGTCCCCCCGGATATCCATTTCAATAAAATTGCTTCTGCATAAACGGTCCAGGCGCGGATGTTTTTCCCTCATAATACTCTCATATTTTTTTGCGTCCGCATCGAAGACCGTAATGGTAAATCTGCTGTTTTTCTCATCTTCAGAGATGTCGCTTAAGCCGCCCTGAACCAGTGCATTTTCAAACACTGCCTGTCCAAATGTGCCAAATCCGGCAATCAGTAAATGCGGGTTAGGAATAGCCTTTAATGACAGTTCCCGTTCTCCATTTACAGCGGCCTCCAGACAGTTTTCATACAGTGGATGGTCAGAAAGCAGTCTCTCCGCCGCCATACCGGCCAGACTGAACAGTTTCAGGCTCAGAGGGATCTCCTGCTCACTTTTCTCCATTTTTTTCACCAGACTCTGATAATACTGCGTAATCACCTTTTGCACAGCCTGGTCATCACACTGCACGGAACAGATGATATGCCGGGCGCTGCCCGATACCTCCCTGGCATAATTGCCGGTGCTTACGTACTGCATCAGCTTCGTAAATATGGTAAAATTCTCCGTTGCCTCCTGATAGAACAGAACAATGGCGCCTGTCTTATCCAGTTTTAATTTTTTCAGATTATGATTCACCGTCTCATCTGATTCATCAAGAAAATTCATCTGGTAAATCAGTACCGATTTGCACTCCAGTTCCAGCCGCTCTTCCCGCGGTATCTCCTCATCTGTCACCAGCAGAATCTCGGTGAAATCCATTGGATTTTTCCGTGCGTTTTTGTCGTCGCGCCTCTTCTGGTTCAACTGTTCGATGAACTGCCTGCTGTCGCTGTTATAGCCAAAGACGATCACCTGCCTGCTCCCTTTAAGCCGCCTCCTGACTGTTCCCAGGCTGTGCCAGAAAAATGATTCCGCAGCCTTGAAAATCCAGTATACCGTGCAAAGCGGCGCCAGCCATCTTGCCGCCTCATAAAGAGCAGGCGTTGCCGCTCCCGCACTTACCGTAGGCGAAAACACATACAGCTTAATCGTGCTGTAACATACCGCCGACCAGAATCTGTTCTGAGCCGTATCCGCAAATTCAGAATAATACTGATAACTTCCAATAAAAGCTAAAAATACCGTGACCGCCGTCAGGATACAGGAAATGCTTAATTTATGGCGGTTCCAGAATGTTCCCCAAGTTTTTTTCATATTTTCCCCCGTAAACACCATTCGTAAATTTGTCTATGCAAATTTATTTATAATGATCAATTTTACCTCTCAAATCATATTTTTTCAACAATTTTCGTGTAAAAAAGCCGAAACACCGCTCCATATTATTACATTTCTCCGCGCCTCGTCACCTGTCGAACGGTTCCCTGGTGTTCCGGCTGTTTTGTGGTAATTTCTCCTCAAATCTTCTGCTATGATAAATTCACCATCAAAAAAGATGGCAGCCCAAACCGATTGAAGCTTCAATTTCACTATCCGAAAAAGGAGGCAGCACATATGAATACACTGATAACCAATCGTTTAAACGGAATCTTTATCTTAAATACACTGCTGGAACTTCAAAAGCCGGTAACGGTTTCTGAGCTGACACGAATTATTAACCGGCAGTACGAACACGTAACAGCCCCAGAAGCTCTCGTTTCCCCGGACACAGTGAGGCGTTTCCTGAATGATTTCTACCAGATAACCGATGGGACGGATTACACACATTTTAAACTTGTCTGTTACAGGAAAGGCACAGGGAAACAGCTGATTGAGGATCACACCATTGACACGGTCACCAACCGAACTTATGTAGCAGCTTACATTCAGATTTACTCCCAATCTCATAAAGACGCAAAATTCTTTGCAAAGCCGGCCAGTTCTGACCGGCTTTAATTGAAGACGGTGACCGGTGCGCAGAGCGTGCAAGATATCGTTTTGGTTATAAGCCAGAATACAGAAGCCGGGCTCTGTCAAAAGCCAACCTTTCCCAGTACCGTCTTCTTTCCGGCCATCTCGATGTGTTCCTTTTCCGCCCTTTCTATCGCCTTTTTCACATCATTCAGCGTGCAGCAGCTTACCTCTTCCTTCCCCGCAATATAATCTTCTTTTTCCTCCAGCAGCTTCATCACGCGCCCGGCGGTCTGCACATTCACCTTCTCGAATAAACTCCTGGCTTCCCTTCCATTTCCAAAATTGCTGTCACATACTCTCTTTTTAAAATACTGCTCAACAAGCGGCTCAAATCCCGTCTCCAGTACGAATCCTCCCAGCGCGGCATGTTTCTCAAATATTTTTACCATTTCCGCAGGGCTGTAGGATTTGAAGCAGAAGGTAGAATTGATACGGCTTTTGATTCCCGGATTCGAGTCAATGAAATCTCTCATCCGGTTATTTTTTTCTTCCACCTCAGTGCCGCCGTACCCGGCCAGTATCACCAGCTTGTCCGCAGCGTGTTCTTCTATCTCTATCACCAGCTGCGCAATCGCCTCACTGCTGAAGGAATCTGGCTCGCCCTTCCTGTCGGTGAGGGAATAGGCCTCGTCAATCACAATGATATCATTTTCTTCAAACAGTGCTTTCGTCTTGGGGGCTGAATGGCCCACATACATTCCCTTCAGTTCGGCTCCATTGACACAGGTAAAACGGCTTCCCGGGATCACCCCCTCCTCCATCATGATTTCCCCCATCAGACCGGCCACCGTCGTCTTTGCCGTGCCCGGCGGTCCCAGCATAATATGGACGTTGTGGTAGCCGGGTGACGCAATCCCCATATTCTGCCTCATGGTATTGAATTTCATGACGCGAACCGTCTCAAGCACCTGTTCCTTAATCTCCTCCAGCCCGATCAAGTCCTCCATCAGC
>CAUEKH010000336.1 GCA_959018155.1 uncultured Hungatella sp. | reverse complement strand
GCCATTAAGACATTGCTGGAATCGTCACTGACGGACGTGGCACATGCTTCGGCTAAGTGAGCCTTTGTCTCTGCATCAGAATTAAGATAACTTTTCTTGATCTTATCCCATTTTCTTGCCTGAACTAATTTTGTGAGCTGCTCTGTTGATGCTTTTGTTGATCCAAACATAAAAATCCCTCTTTTCTGAATGTTAAAACATTTATTACATAGTATATCATACTTTGTTGGAATTTCAAACGATTTTGTCTAAAATTTTATTTTCTAATTATAAAATGTATATAAAATTTTAGCCTGTTACGGGAGAGCGACCCTGTATTCTTTCAGCCAGTAATTGATTTGAAGCACATAGGCCAGCATCTGCGGACCGGCCATCAGCTGCCCGTACCAGGGCTTTCCGTAGTCGGACGGACTGATGAGGAAAGCCTCCAGTTTCTTCTTATCGAGGAAATTCATGACAGGAGAAGAGGAGTCCGCCATTATTTCCCGAACCCGGGAAACGAGAAGCTTTTCGTAGCTGGTGTCGTACGTCTTCGGATAGGGCGATTTTCTGCGGAAGAGAATTTCATCCGGGAGAAGGCCCTTACCCGCCTGGCGCAGCAGACTCTTAACGACGCCATCTCTCGTCTTCATATCCCACGGCGCGTTAAAGACGTATTCGACAAGCCGGTAGTCGGCAAATGGAACTCTGGCATTTAAGCCGGAATACATGCTGTCCCGATCCATCCGGTTTAAAAGCGTCTGCATGAACCAGCGCAGATTCAGCCATGCTATTTCACGCCTTCTGGCCTCGGTTTTGCTGTCCCCGGGAAGCTTCGGAGTCTCAGCCACCGATGTCTCGTACGTTTTCTTAACATACTCATCCATGCCGAGATAGTCGAGAAAATCATCTTTTAAAAGGATTTTTCTCGCCTCCAGATCCATGGTCCATGGGAAGGTATTGGCTTTAAAGCACTCCTCTTTATGGAACCACGGGTAGCCTCCGAACACTTCATCGGCACATTCCCCGGTCAGCGCCACCTTGCTGTAGTCTTTTACGAGAGAGCAGAAATGGAGCATGGAGGAGTCGATATCGCCCATGGCGGGTAAATCGTGGGCTTTCACGGAATCGTAGAGTTTATCGGCCTGAGTCACATTGTCACATTCCAGGTAGTGGTGGTCGGAACCGAGAAATTCCACCATCCGGTCCACAAACGGCCGGTCTAAAGAGGGCTGGAACGAGTTGGCCTTAAAGTATTTGTCGTTATTGACAAAGTCGAAGGAAAAGGTGGTCAGCTGTTCTCCCTTCTTTTTCAGTTCTCCGGCGCAGACTGCGGAGACGATGCTGGAATCCACGCCGCCGGAGAGGAAGGTGCAGATGGGCGCATTGGATATCATCTGGCGTTTTATGGAGTCCTGAATGAGAAATGAGGTCTTTTCAACCGTCTCTTCGTAGCTGTCCTCATGAGGGTGACTCTCTAATTTCCAGTAGCATTCTAAGCGGAAGCCGTCCGGTGAGCAGATGAGAAAATGGCCTGGCAGTACCTCCTTAAAACCGGAGTAAACGCCGCAGCCCGGCGTCCTGGCCGGCCCGACGGAAAAGATCTCATTGAGCCCCTGATGATCGAGTTCCGGCACGATTCCGGGATAACAGAAAATTCCCTTGGGCTCAGAGGCGAAAATGATCTCATCACCGCGGATGGTATAGAACAGCGGTTTTATGCCGAAGCGGTCGCGAAACAGGATGAGCCGCTGTTTTACTGCATCGTAGAAGGCGGCCGCAAAGACTCCGTTTAATTTTTTAACAAAGTCGGGGCCGTATTCGATAAAACCGTTGAGAAGAATTTCCGTATCGCTGCCGGTAGGAAATGAATATCCCAGCTGCTTCAGTTCTGTTTTCAACTCTTTTGCGTTATACAGCTCTCCGTTTAGAAGTGCGGCGAAGAAATTGCCTGCGATTTCTTTTGTGGTGGGCTGACGGTTTTCCTCCGGTTCATTTACGGAGAGAAGACCGTGGGACAGTCCGGCGTGTTCTGTTAAGAAGGTTCCGGAATCATCGGTCCCCCGATGGTTTAAGCTGGAAGCCATTTCCTTCAGTATTGTGCTGTAACGAGTTTCTTCTTCTGAATAATTGCGGTGAGGGTTATAAAATCCTGCAATTCCACACATGGCAGATTCCTCCAGTCATTTTTAATGAGTGTTTACTGTTCTTGAAAATATTTGCGGGTTCTCTTACAGCCAGGGCTTTCCTACAGCAGGAAACATGCGGCGACGAAGGTGCAGAGGAAACCGATGAGGACGGGAACGAAATTCTTTCTCGCCAGTTCCAGCGGGCTTACGTTGCAGATTGCGGCAACCGGGATCAGGCCCCAGGGGACGATAGTGCCGCCTCCGACAAAGACAGCGGTGATCTGACCGAGGGAGGCCAGAACCGGAACAGAAGCGCCTACAGCTGTTCCGAAGGTGTGGGCCAGGGAGCCGGTCAGCGGAAGGCCGGAGAAGCCTGAGCCGTCAAGCCCTGTCAAACTGCCGACAACCATCTGGATAAAAGCCGCCATATACTTATTTAGCGGCGCATTGTGGGCCAGCCAGACAGCCCAGTCGTTCATGATGCCGCTCTGATACTGTTCCCCCAGAATTGTGGTGATTCCGCCACCGCCCAGGAAGAAGAAGGCGCCGATGATGATGACCGGGGCAAAGATCCGGATGGCGAAGAGAAAGCCGTCGGTCACATAGTCGGTGACTTTCTCTAAGGATTTCTTTCCGAACCGTAAAACAGCGCCGATACACATGACGAGAACCGCGGTTCCGGAAACCATGCTGGTGGCATCGCCGCCCTTTAAATCAAAGGCCAGCATCAGAATGATATCAGCCAGGAAGGCCAGCGGGGTGATGATGGCGATGGCCACAGCGGCTTTTGAGGGGCGAAGACTCTGGCTGTCTGATGGGGATTGGGAAGAAATTCCTTCAGTCTGACCGGTTTCCGGCTTTGAAGAGGAAGCCTCCCGTCCCGGCGCGGCCTCCGCCATTTTTAAATCCTTCCGGTTCAGAAGGTATGCGGCGAGAACCGTAACAATTCCCATAATGATGAAAACGGGACGCCCCTGGGTAAGAATTTCGGTGGTGGTGATGCCGGCCGCGCCTGCGGAGACGGCTGGCGCCCCCTGAATTATGAAGTCGTAGCTGAGAGCAATGCCATGGCCGAATAAGTTCATGGCCATAGCTGCCAAAAGCGGATTTAATCCGGCTTTCACGGCAAATGGAAGCATGATGGCGCCGACCAGGGCCACGGACGGCGACGGCCAGAGAAACAGGGAAAACAGCAGCATGGTCAGGCCGAGAATCCACCAGGTTACGGATGGCGTTTTCATGATTTTCGACATGGGGACCATCATTAAATAGTCGCTTCCTAAGTCCTTTAGGCATTTAGAGAGAGCTGTGACGAGCGCGATGGTGGCGATCACTTCCATGAATTCCTTCGCTGCGTAGAGAACCGCATTGAAGACAGTCATGATTCCACCGGTAATGGAGCCGAGCCCGATCACGCCGAGTAAAAAAAGAAAGCCGATACAGACTGCGGGAGTATCACGCCGCAGGACCATAACGGCCAGAATAACGATAACGCCGATAAGATAGGTGTAGTGCAATGGCGTCAGCACTACGGAAGATTCGAACATGAGAATCACTCCTGGATTTAGAATATACTTTATAGTATGAGAAAACAGGAAAGCCAGTGTAGATTATTTTAAACTTTCATCTTAACTTGAAATTTTTCCGGCCATCTTCTATACTGGACATATAAAGGAGAATGGTATGCAGATATCGTCGGTTCACATCAGAAACTTTAAATCCATCCGCAGCATGGAGATTGACAATGTAGAGAATGCCCTGATTCTTGTGGGGAAAAATAATACCGGGAAAACATCGGTTTTAGATGCCATCCGCGCCGTGGCCGGTTCCTACCAGATCACGGAGGGGGATTTTAAC
>CAUEKH010000335.1 GCA_959018155.1 uncultured Hungatella sp. | reverse complement strand
TTCTGCTCTTTCCCTGTCTTCTGCTCTTTCCCTGTCTTCTGCTCTTTCCCTGTCTCCTGCTCTTTCCCTGTCTTCTGCTCTTTCGCCGTCTCCTGCTCTTTCCCTATCTCCTACTCTTTCGCCGTCTTCTACCCTTCCCCTATCTTTCCATTTTCTCCCTTTTTCCATTCTTACCTGCTTTCCCCTTCCTTTCCTGTCTCCCACTTTTCCCCATCCCCTGTTCTTCCCCATTCTCCCTCTCATTCCATTTAACCGACCTCTGATCCCCACTTTGTCTCTCATTATGCCACTATCCTTGCATATCATCTGTTATATGTCAAGCATTTCATACAACCATATAACCAGCAAACCAGGCAGCCGGCCAGCCATTTACCCTCCTCATCCCCACAGCATGAAAAACCAAAGAAGCAGTCCAGCGCCGCCCCCGACGACGGACGCAAAATTTCTCACAACCTTATCGGAATCATAATATGTAACAATTCTGTAACTTTTTCAGGATTGCCCTGAAAATTCCCTATTTATTTGACAAATTATGTAATATTTTGTATAGTTTATATGGAAACAAATAAATCCTATTAAGGGGGTCCTGATATGAAAAAGGATAGTAACTACACATCACCCTACGACTTAGACGGCAAACTGCCGCTTAAGACAGCGTTTCCGCTGGGGCTTCAGCATGTGCTGGCCATGTTCGCAGGGAACTTAACACCGATTCTGCTTATCACCGGCGCGTGCGGTATTGCATCCGGTTCACCGGAGCAGGTGGCAATTCTTCAGAATGCCATGCTGGTAGCAGGTATCGTTACTCTCGTACAGCTCTTCACCATTGGGCCGGTTGGCGGCAAGCTTCCTATCGTTATGGGAACAAGTTCCGGTTTCATCGGCGTATGCCAGAGTGTTGCCAGTGTCATGGGTGGCGGTGTGATCGCTTACGGCGCTATTTTAGGCGCATCTGTAGTCGGTGGTTTATTTGAGACAGTCCTTGGCTTCTTCTTAAAGCCACTGCGCCGTTTCTTCCCGTCAGTCGTTACCGGTACCGTGGTTCTCTCCATCGGTCTTTCTTTAATCAGCGTCGGTATTGGCTCTTTCGGCGGCGGCAGCAGTGCTAAGGATTACGGTTCCCTGGAAAATCTTTTCCTCGGCTTTGTAGTTCTCATCAGTATCGTATTGCTGAAGCATTTCTGCAAAGGCTTTGCAAGTGTTTCTTCTATTTTAATTGGTATCATTATTGGGTATGTCGTTGCAGCAATCATGGGCTTTATCCTGCCGAACACATTTACATATACGGATCCGGCTACAGGAGCTGCTGTGGAAATGACGAAATCCTGGGTTTTAAACTGGAACAAGGTAGCGGATGCAAGCTGGTTCTCCATTCCGAAGCTGCTTCCGGTTAAACTCGTTTTCGATGCCCGTGCAATTATCCCGATTGGCATTATGTTCATCGTCACCGCAGTTGAGACGGTGGGTGATATTTCCGGAATTACAGAAGGCGGTATGGGACGCGAGGCAACCGACAAGGAATTATCCGGCGGCGTTATCTGTGACGGACTTGGTTCTTCCTTTGCGGCAATCTTCGGCGTTCTTCCAAATACTTCCTTCAGCCAGAACGTTGGCCTTGTGGGTATGACCAAGATTGTCAACCGCTTTGCCATTGCAACAGGCGGCGTATTCTTAATTGCCTGCGGTTTATTCCCGAAACTGGCTGCTATCGTGTCAATCATGCCTCAGAGCGTTCTTGGCGGCGCTGCTGTCATGATGTTCGCCTCGATTGTAGTCAGCGGTATTCAGCTGATCACGAAAGAAAGCGTTGATACTCGCAGCATTACCATCGTATCCGTTGCCCTCGGTCTCGGTTACGGTCTTGGATCCAACGCTTCCGCTCTTACGTATCTGCCAGAAGCAGTCCGCTTAATCTTCGGCGGTTCCGGTATTGTTCCTGCGGCTCTCGTTGCGATTCTCTTAAATGTCTGCCTTCCAAAGGAATCCGCGGCTGAAAAGGCAACGAAAAAGCGGTAATCCGCACACCTTACTGAAAATGGTTTGAGTATTTGACAGCAGACGTTTTGGAACAGTAAATGTAAATTCAATAAAATTCAACAGCAAAAAGCACCTCTCATGTAATTTTTCCTGATTTTACCGGAGACTTACATGGGCGGTGCTTTTTATCATGTGATGGCTAAGAAACACAAAGAGTGCATAAATGATTTCCTGATTCATCTATATTCAGAACGACCAGGGCCGTTCATTATTGTTTGGCGAAGCCGGTCACAATCAGCGCGCCTTTCTAATGACCGTGGCTTCTTCTATGTTCAATCCCTCATGGGCTTTATGTGATATATCATATATGGAAAATGTGTCCAATCTTTGATAAGTTCCTAAACCCTTTCTAAAAACTCTTAATATACCTTTAACATTCTCCCAAAAATTAAATAAATAGATTTTTTTCTCTTCCCACGTGACTTTACGCAGGTTTTACATATTTTATACGGTACCCTGATATCTTCCCTTTAAAATGACTGGTATACTCCAGTTGTAATTCAGAAAGCGTTACCCCAAAAATGATTTCGCTTACTTACAAAATTATGATACGAGGAGGATTATTATGAAAAAAAATTTAGCAAAGACATTAGCAATCGCCGGCATGGCAGTTTTGACAATGGGCGCGCTGGCAGGCTGCGGAAGCAGTTCCGCTGCGAAAAATGATACCACGACTCCTGCCGCCACCGCTGGTAATGAAACAACCGCTGGTAATGAGACCACCACCGGTTCCGGCTCCGCCGGAACCGATTTAAAAGGTTCCCTCAGCATGGTCGGTTCCACTTCTATGGAAAAGTTCGCCACTGCTCTGGGAGAAATCTTTATGGAAAAATACCCGAATGTGACCGTGCAGACGGAATTTGTCGGTTCCGGTGCAGGCGTGGAGGCCGTAAGTAGCGGCTCCGCCGATATCGGCAATTCTTCCCGAAACTTAAAAGACGAAGAAAAAGCCAAAGGAATTGCAGAAAATATTGTTGCCATTGACGGCATCGCGGTCGTTGTCGATACCGGTAACACCGTAGAAAATCTCACCAAAGATCAGCTGACCGCCATTTACAATGGAACTGTCACCAACTGGAAAGACGCCGGCGGCGCTGACCAGCCGATTGTAGTCATTGGCCGTGAATCCGGTTCCGGTACAAGAACCGCGTTCGAAGAGATTTTAAAGCTGGAGGATTCCTGTAAATACAGCAACGAACTGGACAGCACAGGCGCGGTAATGGCAAAGGTCGCCTCCACCCCCGGCGCAATCGGCTACGTGTCTCTCGATGTCCTTGATGATACGGTAAAGACAGTCAAACTGGACAGTGTGGAAGCCACAGCGGAAAATATCAAAGCAGGCACCTATTTCTTAAGCCGTCCTTTCGTTATGGCCACCAAAGGGGAAATCTCCGAGCAGAACGACGTGGTAAAAGCTTTATTCGATTATATCTACTCAGAAGAGGGAACGGAACTTGTAAAATCAGTCGGCTTAATCCCAGCAAACTAATTTAACCGGCTTTCTCCATCAATGTGGGGCGCGGGCTTACCTGCGTCCCTTTTAACAGATTTACAGGGGAACCGGCTGGCTGGTTCCTGACGCAGTACTACTTTCCTTCAAATACCCTCGATATGAAAGGAGACATCTCATGGCATCCAGAACATTAACCATTTTTTCCGGGCGCGGCAGTAAATCGGCGGTGGAACGCGGGGCGCAGATTATTTTTACAGCCTGTGGGTTCTTCGCTGTCCTGGCGGTCGCTTCCATTACCATTTATATGATAATCAGCGGCACGCCCGCAATTTTCCGCGTGGGAATCCTGGAAATTCTCTTCGGCACGGTTTGGAAGCCGGAGGCCACGGATCCCAGTTTCGGCATCCTTTATGTGATTATGACCTCTGTCATTGGCACCGGCCTGGCTATCTTAATCGGCGTCCCAATCGGCGTCATGACCGCTGTAT
>CAUEKH010000334.1 GCA_959018155.1 uncultured Hungatella sp. | reverse complement strand
CCATGGCCTGCACCTGGTTGGAGTTGGAACCGCTGGCAATCAGAAAATAATCTGCCATGACAGACACATTCCTGATATCAATGATACTGATATCTTCACCTTTTTTATCCGATAAAGCCGCGTAAGCGGTCTTAACCATCTCATTCGACTGGTTCATTTTGTCTGTTCTCCTTTTCTTCATGAAGCTTCCTGTAATATTCATATGCCTGGCCGGTCATAGGGTTTACATTGCCGCCTTTTTCTTTTAAATAATCCAGGGTATCCTTCAAAATCTGATATACGCATTCATCCAAATCCACATAGGCCAGTGGACGAACGACCGGGAGATCCGCGGCCTTCTCACGACGCGGTTCTATATAATCTGCTGTAAAGACAATCTTTTCGAGCAGTGACATCTCTGGTTTTCCCGTTGTGTGCCAGCGAATAGCCCCAAGAATATCCGGATCACTGATCCCGTATTTCTGTTCGGCCACCCAGGCGCCGTATTTTGCATGAAGGACAGCCGGAGCCTTCCTCTCATCCTCGGACAACGGAATTTTCTGTTTTTCGCATTTCTTGATCAGTGTTCCGTCATTGTAGTATTTTGCACAATCATGGAGAAGGCCTGCCAGTTCAGCCTTATCCAGATCACAGCCGTATCTCATGGCCAGTGCCATACAGATATAGGAAACACTGATCGTATGCTCGTATCTGGAAGCATTCAGCTTCTTTGCCAGTTCCATACGGAGCTGCATGATGATTTCCTGCATGTTATTCAACCCTCTCCTCGTATAAATGGTGTGTGGATATAAAACGATTCACCGCTTCAGGCACATACTTCGCAATGGATTTCCCGCGCGCAGCCATCTGACGCAGCCGCGCAGAGGAGATGTCCACCTCCTCGCAGTGCAGCATTCTGACATCAGCGTCATACGTATCATTTAAATAGGCGATCTGTCTTTCCATCGTAAGGGTGGATTTTCCTTCCCCATATTCACGACATGCAGCCAGAATAATGGCCTGTTTTAATACCTCGGCGGGCTTATGCCAGCCCTCTATCTCATACAGAGAATCCGCCCCGACAATGAAGTAAAATGTGTGTTCCGGGTATTTCTCACGAAGCAGGCGAAGGGTTTGTGACGTATAGGTAAGGCCGCTTCGCGTAACCTCGAAATCTGAACAGACAAGCCCCTCGCGGCCCTCTAAGGCAAGCCTTGTCATCTCCAGCCGCAAGGCGCCATCTGTTACTTTATGGTCTTTTTTATGGGGCGGCTGACCCGAAGGCATGTACCACACCTCATCTAAGCCGTATTCCTGGTAAGCCTGTGTTCCCAGAAGCAGATGGCCGTTGTGGATCGGGTCAAAGGTACCGCCCATAATTCCGATTTTCCCCATAGCTGTAACGCCTCCTGTTTACGGGAGTACAATCTTCCTCTTCTTTTCGTCCTTTGCCGGTTTATAAAGGACAATCTTTCTCCCGATTACCTGCACCACCTCGGAATGGGTGCGCTCTGCAAGCATGGCGGCCATCGTGTTGCCGTCATCTAAGCAGTTCTTTAAAATTGTAATCTTAATCAGTTCCCTTGCCTCTAATGCCTCCGCAATTGCTGCGGTAATCTCCGGCGTAAGGCTTGATTTTCCAATCTGGAAAATGGGCTCTGTCGTCATAGCCAATCCTTTTAAATAGGATCTCTGCTTACTTGTCATGGTATCCTCCAATTATCTTGCTGTAATTATCTGTAATAATCAAATTCCAGCCCGTACATACGGACGGTATCGCCCTCTTCAATGCCGGCCTTCTCTAAGTCATCAAGGATTCCGTTCTCTTTTAAGAATTTCTGGAAGAAGACAAAGCCCTTTTCCGAGTCAAGATTGGTATATCCAAGCATTTTTTCAATTCTCGGGCCTTCTACCAGGAAGACGCCGTCATCGGTCCGCTCTACGGTGTAAGGCAGGCTTTCATCAATCATGGTATTGATATCGAACTCTTTTTCGAAAATAACCGGCGTCTGGTCCACCGTCTGTAAAAGGTCGTAAACCGCATACAGCAGTTCCTTAACTCCCTGACCGCTGACTGCGGAAATCGCATAGACCGGGATTTTCTGCGGCTCGAATGCCTTTCGGATTCTCTCCACCGGATCCTCGTCTTCTGAATAGATGACATCCGTTTTGTTTGCGGCAATTACCTGCGGCCGCTTTAAAAGGTCCGGATTATACGCCTCCAACTCTCTGTTGATTGCCTCAATATCAGCGACCGGATCTCTTCCCTCCGTGGAAGCTGCGTCCACTACATGGATGAGAACTCTGGTCCGTTCGATATGGCGCAGAAAATCGTGGCCTAAGCCGACTCCCTCAGAGGCGCCTTCAATCAGCCCGGGAATATCTGCCATGACAAACCCTCTGCCGCCGTCGATATCAACGACTCCCAGATGAGGATTCAATGTGGTAAAATGGTAGTTGGCGATCTTTGGTCTGGCGTTGCTGACTCTGGAAAGCAGTGTTGATTTACCGACATTCGGGAATCCAACGAGTCCCACATCGGCAATAACCTTTAACTCCAGAGTAACCCAGAGTTCCTGGCCCGGCTGGCCCGGCTGAGCGTACTTTGGCGCCTGCATTGTAGGCGTTGCGTAGTGCATATTGCCCTGGCCGCCCTTACCGCCTTTTAAGATGACTTCTCTGCGATTCTCTCCGGACATATCGGCAATAACTTTTCCGGACTCAAAATCCTTAATGACAGTGCCTTCCGGCACCTTGATGACTAAATCATCGCCGTCTTTTCCGTGGCAGCGCTTCTTACCGCCCTGCTCACCGTCTCTGGCAGCGTATTTGTGCACATGGCGGAAATCACTTAGGGTATTTAAACCGTCATCAACCTCAAAGATGATATCGCCGCCTCTGCCGCCGTCACCGCCGTCGGGACCGCCACTGGGAACGTAGAGTTCTCTTCGGAAGCTGACATGGCCGTCGCCGCCTTTTCCGGATTTGATATATATTTTTGCTCTGTCGGCAAACATGAATTCACCCGTATCCTTTCTGAATGATTCCTGATAATCGGGAAATACTGATCATAAAAAGTCCCGATTGAAAAGAAACGGCTCCATACGGTGAGGTATGAAGCCGGTCTAATTATTCGTTGATTGCTTTTGGATAAACAGAAACCTGCTTTTTGTCTCTGCCTTTTCTTTCAAATTTCACAACGCCATCCACTAAAGCGAATAATGTATCATCGCCGCCGCGGCCTACGTTGATACCTGGATGAATGTGCGTACCACGCTGTCTGTAAAGGATATTGCCAGCTAATACGAACTGTCCATCGGCTCTCTTGGCACCTAATCTCTTAGATTCGGAATCTCTACCGTTCTTTGTAGAACCAACACCTTTTTTATGAGCGAAGAATTGAAGGTTCATCTTTAACATTACTTACACCTCCTCAAATCGGATTTTTATATATTGTTTCCCGTATGAATCCATGATATTCGTAAGACCGAGCACCAGAGAATTCATAAGGAGCTGTGATTCCGGACTGATACTGTCGGTAAAACGAAATTGAAAGTCGCCCGACTCTTCATCGGAACTGCCCTCAAATTCATCTTCCGTAAATGTCTCAATGGAATTATAAGTGGTAAACACCAGCGCGGAAACCGCGGCACAGATAATATCCTCGCCTGATTCCCCATACCCTGCATGTCCTGCCAGATGAATCCCACGGACCAACTCATCGGAATCTTTAAATACTTTTACCTTAATCATAATTTTATTAATAATTAAGCGTTGATCTTTTCGATCTTAACCTGTGTATAAGCCTGTCTGTGACCATTTTTCTTATGGTAACCGGTTTTTCTCTTATACTTGTAAACAATAACCTTTTTCGCTTTGCCTTCCTTAACAACTGTACCTGTTACGGTAGCACCTGCTACGGTTGGGCAGCCAACTGCTAATTCACCGTTATTAACGGCAAGCACCTGGTCAAATGTGACAGCCTCGCCGGCGTCAACAC
>CAUEKH010000333.1 GCA_959018155.1 uncultured Hungatella sp. | reverse complement strand
ATCAAGCTTTCCTTTTCTTTCAATATAATGTTTCAGAGTGATTCCCTGAACCAGTTCCATAACAATATAATAAATCCCGTTTTCCTCACCAACATCATAGACATTGACAATATTCGGATGGGATAATCCGGCGGCCGATTGAGCTTCCACCCGGAATTTTTTTACAAATGTAGCGTCTGCACTGAATTCCGGCTTCAAAACCTTCACAGCGACAAAACGATTCAATTTCTGGTCTTTGGCTTTATACACATTCGACATGCCGCCAGCGCCGATTCTGCCGACGATCTCATATCTTCCCGCCAAAAGCGTCCCTGCTGTTAACATCTATTCACCTCCACATCAAAAGGGTCAATAACAATGACTGCAATATTATCTAAACCGCCGTTATGTTTGGCTTCATCGATCAATTCATCGACCACATCGCCAATATATGTATTCTTTACAATATCAAACAGCATATCATCTTCAACCATATTTGAGAGTCCGTCCGAACACATGAGAATCTGGTCACCTCGTTCCAGATCCACCTCAAAGAAGTCAACCTTGGCATTCTCTGCTGCTCCAACAGCCCTCGTGATGATATTTTTATCCGGATGATTCCTGGCCTGTTCCTTTGTCAGTTCACCGGCTCTCACAAGTGTTGCAACAAAGGAATGATCCTCTGTTACCTGATTAATCTCTTTATCAAGAAGATAGAGACGGCTGTCTCCGATATTTCCCACAAAAAGCTGATCCTCCTCAATATAGGCTACGACCATCGTCGTCCCCATACCTCTCAAAGATTCATCTTCGGCCGCCTTTTCGATCAGTTTACGATTGGCATATTTCACGCCCTCATCCACCATACGAATCAAAGCGTCCGGTTTTGAAGTTTTTATATATTCCAAAAAACATTCTACAGCATATCGTGAAGCAAAATCACCCGCATTATGGCCGCCCATACCGTCAGCCACAATGAACAGATTCGGGAAAGCGCCCACCGGTACCTGAGAATAATATATAAAATCCTGATTTATTTTCCGGACCAGACCTACATCTGTTTTTCCATATACCCGCATCCTATACCTCCTTTTTTCCAGTCTGAGTCATATATCTGCGGCGTAACTGGCCACAGGCTGCCTGTATATCCCGACCCATTTCTCTTCTTATAGTAACATTTCCCCCATATTTTTCAAGGTTATTTTTGAAATTCACAATGGATTTCCTGTCAGACTGGATATAATCCCGCTCCTCCACCGGATTAATAGGAATCAGATTCACATGCCACATGAATCCCTTCAAAAGATGTGCCAGCGCTCTGGCGTCCTCCGGCGAGTCATTCACGCCGCCTGCCAGGCTGTATTCAAATGTCAGCCGCCTGCCATTCGTATCGTAATAATAGCGGCAGGCTTTTAAAAGTTCTTCAATCGAATATTTATTGGCGATCGGCATCATGGATTTTCGTTTCTCATCATTGGATGCATGCAATGAAATTGCCAGAGTCATCTGCAGATGTTCATCCGCCAACCGATAAATTTCCGGTACAAGTCCACAGGTAGAAAGGGTAATGTTTCTCTGACTGATATTCAGCCCTTTGTCATCAGAAATCATCCGAATGAACCGGACGGCCGCATCATAATTATCTAATGGTTCTCCGGTTCCCATAATGACCACATTGGAGACGCGCTCACCCGACTCTTTTTGTATTGCATACACCTGTCCAAGCATCTCTGCCGCTGTCAAATCACGTTCCAGGCCCAGAAGCGTAGACGCGCAGAAACGGCAGCCCATACGGCAGCCAACCTGAGAAGAAATACAAACAGAATTTCCGTGTTTATATTTCATCAACACACTCTCAATAATACTGCCATCTTCCATCCTGAAAAGATATTTTCGGGTGCCGTCGATATTCGAAACCAGACGGTCGACCATCGTCACCGGACAAAGCGTCGCTTCACATTTCAGCCGTTCTCTCAGATTTTTCGAAAGATTCGTCATCTCATCGAAACTCTGAACCAGTTTCACGTGCATCCAATCATAAATCTGACGCGCCCGAAATTTTTTATCGCCGAGTCCGTCCGTTACAAAATATTCCAGCTCATCCAAAGTCATCGATCTGATATCTGTTTTTTTCATAATCTATCTCCTTCGGAACCGGGCAATGAAAAATCCATCTGTGCCATATTCTCCCGGCATCAGCTGGATATAGCCCTGATCTATCGTATTGGAAGAAATTCCTTCCGGCAAAAATTTTTTTAAAGACTCTGTCTCAAAAGGGAAATGCTCCTGAAACCACTGGACATTTTCTTCATTTTCCTCCGGATTCACTGTACATGTACTGTAGATCAGACAGCCTCCCGGTTTCACATAATCAGAAACCACCGTCAGTATATCCCGCTGCAGTTTGGCCAGGGTCGCTATATCCTCCCGGTTCACCCGATATTTAATATCCGCCTTCCGGCCGATCACACCAAGTCCGGAACAGGGCAGGTCAGCAATGACCACATCAGCCATTTCCTTATCCTCCGGGACATAGATAAGCGCATCCTGACATTCGGCCTGAATATGATCCGCATTCATCCTCTGAATGTTTTCTTCAATCAATGCGACCTTTGATTCGGTAAGGTCTCTGGAAATGATCCGCCCACCGCCGGTTAAAAGCTCGCTGATCTGAATACTTTTTCCGCCCGGAGCCGCACACACGTCGATCACCCTGTCCGTCGGTTTCACCCCGGCCGCCTTTGCCACCAACATGGAACTGACATCCTGAACAGTACAAATTCCCTCTCTGAATTCTGGAAGCGCCCCGAGATAATTCAATCCTTTCAGGAAAAAGGCTTCCTGAACGAACGTACTTTGAACAGCCGTAACGCCCTGGGTCTCCATCCGCCGGATAAAATCTTCCGGCGGCAGCCGATGTTTACACAATCGGACGGTCAGCGGCCGCTCCTCCAGGAACCATTGGAACATTTTTATCGTGTTTTCTCTGCCATAACATTCCGTCCAGTAATCCACCAGCCACTCCGGCTGAGAATAATAAATCGACAGATTATCCTCTGGCAATTTGGATTTTTCCGGATTCCGAATCATATTGCGGAGAATTCCATTGACAAAACCGGAAAGATTTTTGAACCCCCGCTTTTTCGCCAGCTTTACCGCTTCATTACATACGGCTGATTCGGGAACCCCATCCATATATTTGATCTGATAAACCGACATCCGCAAAATTGTCCGAATGACCGGTTTCATCTTTTTTACCTTTACACTGGAAAACTGCTCAATCATCCAGTCCAGCGTCATCCGGCGCTCCAGTGTTCCCCGGGTCAGACGACTGATAAACCCTCGTTCTCCGCTGCCGAGATACTGGTACTTTTCCAGCATCCGGCGAATCGCCACATGGGATGGTGCCTGTTCTCTTTCAATCTCCAGAAGCAGATCGCAAACGATATCCCTCAAATTCTCCGAATTAGTTGTCATCTCGTCTACCTCGTCCGCCAAACAGTATAATCAATCTTAAAAGCTGTAAAATACTTGCCGCAGCTCCGGCCACATAGGTTAAAGCCGCTGCACTCAGGACCTTTCTGGCCCCCTCATTTTCATCGCCCTGTAAAAGTCCGGTAGAAGAAAGAATTTTAAGTGCTCTGGAAGATGCGTTAAATTCCACCGGAAGTGTGACCAACTGAAAAAGAACCACTGCAAAAAAGAGAAGGATTCCGGCACGAATCAGGAACTGATTCCACCCCATCAAAACACCGATCAAAATCAACGGCCAGCTGATGGTCGAACCAAAATTGCAGATCGGCACAAGGGACGCCCGTATCCGAAGCGGTGCATAATCCTGCTGGTCCTGAATGGCATGTCCGCATTCATGAGCAGCAACACCAATTGCCGCAACACTGGTTGCTCCGAAAACACTGTCGGACAACCGGAGTACCTTGGCCGCCGGGTCATAATGATCTCAGCCGCTTTGATACCTGTCGGAGTACGACGGTCGGGGTTAAGGTCGAATTGTGA
>CAUEKH010000332.1 GCA_959018155.1 uncultured Hungatella sp. | reverse complement strand
CCGTGTATGGCCAGGATAATGGCAGTATCCCCCTTCTCATATCCGCTGTTAAAGAGCATTTTCCCGAAACCGATATCACATGGACAAAAGGGACTTCCGACGCTGATTTAAACGGAGATATCTGCATTTCTACCATCCCCGCCTTTTTCGACAGCTGCGCTGCAGATGCTCTCCTCGATCTGTCGGCCTGCGGATTTCTCGACAATTACTATCTCTCAGATTTAAATAACTGCCAGATTGACGGGAGAATCTATTATCTCCCCGGTCCATCCGAGACGATCGGGATCGTCTATAATAAAGACCTTTTCCGCGAACACGGCTGGCTTCTACCCAAAGATCTCGACACATTTCTCGAACTCTGCCGTGAAATCAGGGCCGCCGGTTACCAGCCCTTGATGCCGGATTTTCATAATACCTCCGGTGCACGGCTGTTCTTTACCGGCTTTACCTATGATCCACTGTTAGCCGGAATGGAAAATTACACATGGTTTCAGAAATATACCCAGGGGGAAGGCACCATAACAGAATACGGCGAAACGGCTGTTCAAACCATGAAACGCCTTCTCGATGAAGGGATCTGGACCCCCGAAGATTTTGAGCGTTCTGTTTCGGATCTGAACAGGGCCATGTATCAGGAATGCACCTGCGCCATGACGACTGGCAGCCAGGCTTCTTTACTGGAAGCAGAGCAGGCCGGCGCTTCCCTCCACCTGGGGCTGTTCCCATTTTACAGCAGCAGTGACAACAATTCCGATTACCTGTTCTCCTCCCCCGCCTATTATGTGGCAGCCAGCCGCGACTTAACCCTTCCGGGAAATGAAGCGCGCCTCGCTAAAGTGCTGGAGATTCTGGAATTTATCAGCACTCCCCACGGCCAGCTGGATATTATCAGTCAGGATTACCCCTTGGTCAGTCCGGTCCGCGACGCGATCATCTTCAACGGGCCATTTTTAGATACGGCCGCCGCAACCATCCGTAAGGGGCATCTCGTTCCCATGCCGCTTTTTGGCAGTATGCCGGAAGGAACGGGCGATAAGGCTGTGTACCAGGCGCTTCAATTGTTTGGGGAAGGGGCGATTGATGAAGGGACGGTTCTGGAGGTGATTGATGAAGGGGTGAAGAGTGAGGGGGAAGACGAAAAAGCAGAGGGGGGCCGTGGGATTGATTAAAGATGACATCAGTCTCATGAGATTTTCTTTTTATATCAAAACCGGCAAACGTAAAACGGTAGCCGCACCTTTATGTGCCGCTTACCGTCATCAGTTTTAATCCATAAATTTTCCCAATGCAAAACTCCCCTGGCCGTTCACTTCTCTTTCACCGGCCCCATACAACTCGCCCTCACAATCACCTCCGGCTCATACAGATAATATTTAAATTCCGGCATCTCCCGTTTCTGAATCATATTACAGAGAAGTTCCGCCGCCTTCTCCCCAATTTCCATATTATGATAAGAAACCGAGGTCATCGGCGGATCCATAATTTCACAGAAAATCTCATTGTCGTAACCAATAATTCCAATCTCATCCGACACCGTGAGGCCACGTTCCCGGACAGCCTTTATAACGCCTCTGGCCACATAATCGTGAAAGCAGAAGACTTCATCCATGGTGTGATTTTCTTCCAGAAGCCGCTTCATCTCCATATATCCGGCCTCCTCATTTGACCAGTTTCCCCGCCCCTGAAGCACAATGATATCCCGGTCAATTTCCAGTCCGGCTTCCACCAGCGCCGCCAGGTATCCCTGGCACCGTTCCATACTGGTACAGTAGTTTTCTCTGGAAATATAAGCGATATGCTGATACCCCCTGCCCGTTAAATACTTTGTCGCCAGATATCCCCCGTAGAAACTGTTGGAGGTCACAAATGGCACATCAATCTTTGGCACATTGCGGTTACAGAATACGAGAGGCGTCGTAATCTTGCATAACTGTTCATACAGCGCGTACATCTTGCGTGGATCATCCGTAATAACAGGAACAATGATAATTCCTGCCACTCCGGAACGGATTAGCTGCTGGACGTAGCGCTCCTGCTTTTTCACGGAAGTATCAGAATTACACAGGGTAATTGTAAATCCATTTTTCTGCGCCACATTCTCTATTCCTCGCACCATGCTGGGGTATACGGATTCCATATTATTTGGTACAATAACTCCCCAGCTTCCCTTAACAGCCATGCGCTCCATATCCTGTTCTGCAACGTAAGTACCAGAGCCGTTCTGAGCCGTCAAAAGCCCCTCATCAATCAGTTCCCGTATCGCCTTGTCCAGTGTCGTGCGCGTGGTATCCAGTTTCCTGCAGAGTGAAGGTCTCGATGGCAGCTTCTCGTTGGGCTGCATCAGCAGGATTTCCTTCCTGAGCTGTTCCTTTATCTCCAGATATCGTAACATCTAACGCCCTCCCGTTTCTCTAAAATCTCAGGAAAATGGTTCCACCAGAGAATGATAGATCAGTTCCACATCAGCTGCGGCGCTCTCCGGCAGAGGCCCGAAAGGCTTCCGACAGCCGCCCATGGACAATCCGTCCCGTTCCAAAACCGCTTTGATGACTGTAAAAATATTAGGATATTTCCGGCTGATGGAGACGAGGCGGTTGATCAGTTCCTGATATTCCCGCGCTTTTCCCAGCTCCCCTCTTTTTACACTTTCATAGGCCATTTTGGCAATTGGACAGAGAATATTATAGGTAGAGCCAATCGCACCATCCGCTCCGACTGTCAGCCCGGAAATCAGCATTTCATCGAAGCCGTTCCAGATCGTCAGTTCCGGATGGCTGCTGCGCATCCGCTCCATATCATAAAAATTGTTGGAAGTAAATTTCACTCCGGCCACGTCGCCCGACTTACACAAATCATCCAGAACCTCCGGCGATAAAGAGAAACCGGAAAAATTCGGGAAATTATAGAGAAACATGGGAATGTTGGAAACCTGCATAATATCCGTATAATATCCCTTGATCTCTTCCTCGCTGAATTTATAGTAGAACGGACTGATCGCAGAAACAGCATCCGCCCCGGCCTCAGATGCGTGTCTTGCTAGATCACACGCTAAACCGGTGGAAATCTGTCCGACATGGGCAATCACCTTTTTCTCCCCGTTATTTTCTTCCAGCGCAGCCTCTAAAAGCTGTTTCCGCTCTTTTTGTGTCAGTATAAATGCCTCTCCGGTGCTTCCTCCTACGTAAAAGCCGTCAATTCCCTTCCTTATCAGATACCGCACCAGCCTCTTTACTTCCCTGTAATTTACTTCTCCAGCTTCAGTGTAGGGAGTTACCAGCGCCGCATAAATCCCCTGAAATTGTCTGTTCATCTTTATCTCCATTCCGCCGCTTTATCCGCGGCCCTGACAAGCTATAATGCTCGTCGAATCTCTTACTGCTTCATCCCACGCTCCGCCAGTTCAAGCAGATGATTTCCCACCGCAAGGCTGAACCGTATCGCCGCTTCCCGAAGTTCCGGCGGCATATGACGGGTAAAATTGTGGATTTCGAAGGTAATATCCCCCTCATAACATGGTATACACCGTCCTGATTGATCAGCAGCGAGCCATCTTTTCCCATCATTAAGATGACGTTCTCCGCGCCCAGCTCCACGCAGCGCCGTCCGGCATGGATCAGCTGTTTCTGATCGGCGATCACCTCGTCGAACATCGTTTCCAGATCCTCGATATTCGGCCGCACCAGAAACGGCTTGTATTTTAACAATCTCAGAAGCAGCTCATGATTGACGTCAAGGACAAACTTCACGTCGTTTTCAATGCACAGCTGAATCATTTTCTCCGTCAGATCGACCAGATTATCCGGACAATTGCCCGACAGCACAAAGATGTCGCTGCGGTTGAGACGTTCTACCCGTCTTAACATCATCCGCATATCTTCTTCCGTAATACTCGGGCCTTTGGCGTTCAGCTCGGTTTCCAACAGGTCGCCTTTAACCTTCACGTTAATCCGGGTGTGACCTTCAATGAAGGTGAACACCGGTTCGATATACTCATAT
>CAUEKH010000331.1 GCA_959018155.1 uncultured Hungatella sp. | reverse complement strand
TCAGCCACTGATCATCAACCATTGGGGGAATTAAATCTCCTTCTTCCGTAAAGCCGTATGAGAAAACAGATAAATCTGTCAGAAATGGAAGTGTTGAATTTACCGTATCCTTTTCGATAAATGGATAGGCGTATCCGTTGACCTCCAAAGGCCTCCGTTCTCTGTCCTCTGCGCCGTTGTCAATCAAAAGCGCCTGGCCAACGGCCAGGCGGTAAGGGTACTCTATCTGATTGTCCCAAAGCAGAGTTTCCACAGAAACACCTGCCTCTTTTGCGATACTGTCCACATTGTCACCGGTTTTTACAACATATATCCACATTTTACGTCCTTTAATCGGTATTGGTACAGTATATGCCGGAAATAAGCTAAATCAACCCTGCATTTTTCATTTCCATCTTAATCTTATCCAGAACCGGTCCTTCCGGAGTGGCCAGATTTGGTCTGTACGGGGCACCGATATCGCGTCCCCGAAGATTCGCCATATCCTTTGCTGCTACAGGAAAACTGGCTCCATCCATGGACAGCCTTACCGGGTTTAACTTAAACTGGGCCTCCAGGGAACCTGCCAGATCTCCGGCGATAAATTTGTTATACACGTCTGTGATCAGTTCCGGCATAAAGTTGGCCGCCGTGCAGACACCTCCGACCGCGCCATGACACAGAGAAGCATACAGCAAAGTGTCTTTTCCACCGAAAACCTTAAAGTTCACATCCCTGGTTCTGCGGATAAACTCAGAAGTCTGGGTAATATCCCCGCTGGTATCCTTCATCCCCACAATGTTCTTCACTTCATGGGCAAGGCGTTCCACCAGCGCGCCTGACATCGTATATCCCACGCGCCCCGGATTATTATAGAGTAACATTGGAGTATCCGGAACGGTATCGGCAATCGCCTTAAAATGAGCAAACAGTTCCGTTTCGGTAGGTTTTAAAAACATGGGCTGTAAAACTGAAATACCGGCTGCACCATTTTCCACGGCCATCTTCGCCAGGCGGCAGCATTTCTTCGTGCTGATGGCTCCGATTCCAAAGTACACCGGCACTCTGCCCGCGGCCTGGTCAATCATAATTTTAAGTCCCCGTTCCATCTCATCTTCCTCGATAACATAGAACTCTCCGTTACTGCCAAATGCCAGGATTCCCAGCACGCCGCCCTCAATTACATAGTCGACCTGCCCTCTCATTTTCTTTTCATCTATCATTTCATTCTCGTCAATTGGGGTGAGAATGGGGACTATTACGCCTTTGATAAAATCTGTATTCATACTGTTTTTCTCCTTACAATTCTCTTCCATATATGCTGCGTTCAATTATTTTACCACGCTGGCGCCGGATATTTTTTCATAATATTTTACAATCCCCGCATGATCTTCCTTATCACAGCCTTCTGCTCTTAAGAACTGCATAATTTCCATCAGCTGGGCAGTCAGAGGCGCCGGGGAACTGATTGCGTGCGCAGCATTTAACGCGTTAGTTAAATCCTTGATGTGCAGTTCAATGCGGAAACCCGGTTTATAGTTACCTGCCAGCATCATGGGCGCTTTTGCGTCCATAACCGTGGATCCGGCCAGTCCGCCCCGAATCGCCTGGTAAACAAGTTCCGGATCCGTACCGGCCTTTTTGGCAAATGTAAGCGCCTCTGATACAGCTGCAATATTGATAGCAACCACCATCTGATTTGCCAGTTTCGCCACATTTCCAGAGCCCAGTTCACCTACATATACGACAGAACCTGCCATCGTCATCAGCATATCGTAATACTTGTCAAACAGCTCTTTCCGGCCTCCGCACATCACCGACAGCGTACCGTCGATTGCTTTCGGCTCTCCGCCTGATACCGGGCAGTCCATCATATCAATTCCCAGTTTAGCCAGTTCCGCACCGATTGCCTTACTCTCAGTCGGGTCGATCGAACTCATATCAATCACAACCGTTCCCGGTTTCGCTCCTTCCGCCACGCCGTTCTCCCCTAAAACTGCCGCTCTCACATGCGGAGAATTCGGAACCATTGTGATAACCACTTCCGCTTCAGAAGCAGCTTCTTTGCTGGATTTTGCCGCTGTTGCTCCGCAGGATACCAGATCCGCTACCGCCTCCTGGTTAAAATCA
Organism: uncultured Hungatella sp.; assembly: GCA_959018155.1. Taxonomy (GTDB): domain Bacteria; phylum Bacillota; class Clostridia; order Lachnospirales; family Lachnospiraceae; genus Hungatella. The sequence continues at coordinate 1,900 of CAUEKH010000331.1, read as the reverse complement.
AAAACAACCAGATCGTAACCGGCCTTGCATAAATTCTTTGCCATTGGCCTTCCCATGATACCTAATCCAATAAATCCGACTTTCATCTTTTTATCCCTTGCCTTTCTTTCCTTACATATTTAAAAATGATTCTCTGACTGCATTATAGGAAGAAACGACAGAAATAACAATTGGCGCATTGACTGATTCCGGTCCGTCTCATCGTACAAAAAAGACAAGGTTTCATTCCGTTTCGCCTCGTCTTTCATTTTATTTCATTATATTTCGTTTTATTTCAATATATCACATCTTTTGTTGATTCCCGTTCCATATAATCCCGTATTTTTTCATTCTCCGCCAGAGGGTTGCCTTGCTGATTCCCAGTTCCTGTGCCGTCTTTTCACGGCTTCCACCATATTTTTTCAGCGTCTCTGCAATTCTGTCCGCATCATCCTTTGCAAGATCATATGGATTATCTGATGCAGAATCATTTCTATCATAATCATTTTCGCCATGCAGCCTGCTCTGTCGCCTTTCACCGGCATTTTCTTCGTCCGGTTCTTCCGGTAATTCCGGATACAGTTCCTTTAAAAGTTCCTTCACCATGATCTCATCAATAGAACGCCTTCCTGCTGTCAGAATCAGTCGTTCAAAAAAGCTTTCGATCTGAAAGGAATTTCCCGGCCAGGGATAGTGAAGCAGTACCGCTGTCGCACCATTTGTCAGCACGTGATATCTGGAATACCGGTCACAGCACACTTTTAAAGTATCCTTTAATTTCTGCTGCAAATCTTCTTTCCGCTCCCGAAACGGCGGTATCATCAGTTCCAGACCGGACAGCAGATAATACAAATCGCGGCTGATTTTCCCCGCCCCGACAAGCGTACTAAGCGGCTGTTCCACCGCTGCCATCACCCGCAGGTCCGCTTTTCTGATTCTCCCCAGGTCCCCATTTTCCAAGATCCGAAACCGGATTAACTGGCAGAGGCGGTACTGATTTGCCGCTGTCAGTTCTTCCAGATGCTGCAGAAACAGAGTGCCTCCCTCTGCCGCCAAAACCGCGCCATTTTCTCCGAAAATCATGTTCCGCTGCTCTTCCCCGGAAATTCCTTCACATGAGACGGCCAGAAATGGTCCTCTGCCGCGTTCGCTGCTGCTGTGAATGCTCTCTGCCAGCATTCTTTTTTCCGTTCCTGTTTCCCCGCAGAGCACCACCGGACGCCCGGAAACCGCAAACAGTCTTGCCAGCCTTACACATTCCTGCATTGCCGCAGAGTGCTGTAAAATATCCTCAAACCTCATCAGGGCAGGCAGCGCCCGGGCGCCTTCCTTTGATGCACTGCCGGATTTTCCATCATTTTCTCCCGATACAGAGACTTTTTTTCTCATCTTATGGCAGGTAATAACAGCGCCATCCACCCGTCCTTCAATCATCACCGGCGCTATCACTGCATACACCGGTATCTGCTTCCAGTCTAAAAAAAGAGAACAGTCCTTTCCCTCCCTGAATACTTTAGAAAGTACGTCTTCGCCGATCACAGGCATAATCTTCCGGACATTCTGCCCCTTCAGTTCCTCCTGGCACAGTCCGGTGATATCTTCCATTACCGGATTTGCCGCTGCTACCACGCCTTCCCCGTCCAGGCTCAGGACGCCACTGAAAGAATAGTCCAGCAGCGTTTCTATCTGAGCTGCGGTTTTCTTTTCCACACTCATAGCATATTCCATACGTTCCGCCATGGAAAATGCCTGGCGCATGGAATCTTCTGTCATTGACAAAAACAGAGAGGGGATGCCGGCCTTCGCAGCAATTGATACCGCGGTATCTCCGCCAATTATGACATCCACCCCGTCCTCTGCCGCCTGCTGTGCCACTTCCGGCAGTTCGTCTCCCCGCCTGGCATAGTAGGTCCCCAGTTCA
>CAUEKH010000330.1 GCA_959018155.1 uncultured Hungatella sp. | reverse complement strand
CGTTTTAATTTGTGGCAGAGAGCTTTATAGACATCGGACATGCCTCCGGAACCAATCTGATCCAGTATCTCGTACCTGTCCTGTAAAAATGTTCCCGGTCTCAGAATCATGACTTCACCTCCCCGCCAATCTCCGGCTCAATCAAAATGACTGCTATGTTGTCTTTTCCGCCGTTATCATTGGCTACTGTAATCAGCTTCTCCGTCTTCTCCTGTAAATCGAGTTCTGAACAGATGATTTCCTCCATCTCTGCATTTTCCAGCATATTGCTCAGCCCGTCTGAACACATCAGGATATAATCCCCCGGCTCTAAATTCACTTCAAAGAAGTCGACAGAAATCCTGTCTTCAGCCCCGACGGCCCGGGTAATAATATTCTTCTGTTTTCTGTAATCCGTACTTCCCCGCTCCAGCCGGCCCATGGATACCAGTTCCTCCACATAGGAATGGTCCTTCGTCACCTGCTTTAACTGTCTGCGCATCAGATAGAGGCGGCTGTCCCCCACATTTGCCACATACATGGTATTTCCATCGGCAACGGCGGCAACCAGGGTCGTCCCCATGCCGGCAAGTTCCGGCTTCTCCATGGATTCCTGGTAAAGCATGAAGTTTACCTTTATAATTCCCTCCCGAAGAAGCGGGACGATCTGGGTTTCTGAAGCCCCTCTGATATAGGCAGTTAAGTTTTCCACAATAAAACGGGAGGCATAATCACCGGCTTTGTGGCCGCCCATGCCATCCGCCACCAGAAACAGATTTGGCAAAGCCCCCACAGGCTCTGTCGAGGCAAAAATGTAGTCCTGGTTGGCCGTACGGACTCTGCCCGTATCTGTCATTGCACATGCCTTCATCGGCTCTCCTCACTCCCCTTTTGTTCCTGATTTAAAAAACTCTTCCTGAGCTGGCCGCACGCACCGTTGATGTCACGGCCCATTTCCCTTCTAATAGTAACATTTATTCCATTTTTTTCAAGCAAATTTTTAAATGCCTCTATGGCGCCCTTATCCGACTGGACGAAATCGCGCTCCTTGATCGGATTGACCGGAATCAGATTGACGTGGCCGTGCTGGTCTTTAATTAAAGCCGCCAAGGCCGCCGCCTCATCGAGGTTGTCATTGACTCCCTGCACCAGACTGTACTCAAAAGTCAGCCTTCTGCCTGTCTTTACAAAATATGTATGGCAGGCAGCCAGAACCTCTTTTAAGGAATAGCGGTTGGCAATCGGCATCAGTGTCTTTCGCACCTCGTCATTTGGCGCATGGAGGGACAGAGCCAGGGTGATCTGTAAATCCTCATCCGCCAGCTTTAAGATTCCCGGGACAACGCCGCAGGTGGATAAGGTCACATTTCTCTGGCTGATGTTGAGCCCGTTCTCATCGGTAAGCAGGCGGATAAACTTCACCACGTTATCGTAATTGTCCATCGGTTCCCCGGAACCCATGATTACGACATTGGAGACCCGCTCTCCCGTCAGAAACTGGATGCGGTAAATCTGATCCAGCATCTCCGACGGCCTTAAATTTCTCTCTAAGCCGTCCAAAGTGGAGGCGCAGAAGCGGCAGCCCATGCGACAGCCTACCTGGGAAGAAATGCAGACGGAATTTCCATGTTTGTATTTCATCAGCACGCTCTCAATAATATTGCCGTCGGACAGCCCGAATAAATACTTTCTCGTCCCGTCTATCGCCGAAATCTTCTCCTCCACGACAGTCAGCGACGTATATTCTGTCTCTTCCTTAAGCTTCTCCCGGAGAGCCTTCGGAAGATTCGTCATCTCATCGTACCCCGAAGCCAGCTTCTCATGCATCCAGCCATACAGCTGTTTCGCCCGGAACGCTTTTTCTCCCCGGGCAGTGAGAAATGATGTCACCTCTTCGAGATTCATTGATTTAATATCTGTTTTATCCATTCTGATAATCCTTACTTTTATTCTGCCTGTTTTTTCCGGAATACAGAGATAAAAAAGCCGTCACAGGGATGAATTCCCGGCAGCAGCTGTATCCGGCCCTGTTTCATGGTATCTACAGCCGGAATTCCCCTGATCTTTCCCTCCAGGTCCACCGGTTCAAACGGAAATTCCCGCAAAAACCATGCCGCGTTCTCTTCATTTTCCTTTTTATCAATGGTGCATGTGCTGTAGACCAGTTTGCCGCCCGGTTTTACGTACGACTGGACGACCGTTAAAATCTCCCTCTGGAGAGACGACAGACTCTCTAAATCTTCCGGCGTAATCCGGTATTTGATATCGGGTTTCCTCCCGATGATTCCAAGTCCGGAACACGGCAAATCCGCCAGCACGATATCTGCCTTCCCGACAGAAGCTTTATCCTGGACGAGGGCGTCAAATACCTCCGCCCTGATGTTCTTAAAACCGGTTCTTCTGATATTTTCCTCTATCATGGCGACCTTCTGCTCTGACAGATCGCGGACTGTCACCAGCCCGGTTCCATGAAGCTTATCAGCCACGTGGAGGCTCTTTCCGCCGGGAGCGCCGCACACGTCAATGACGGTATCTCCCTCCTTCGGATCCGCCAGTTCTCCGACGAGAGCCGAACTTAAATCCTGCACTGTAATCAGTCCCTTTTGAAATGCCTCCAGCCCTTCAAGATGATCCACATGGGAGAGCCAGAAAACACAGTCCGTAAAACCGGCCGGTTCTGCCTCCACTCCCTGTTTTTTCAGGCTTTCCAGGATTGCTTCTTCCGAAGCCTCTGAAAGGTTAAACCGGACGGAAAGACGCCCCGGTTCTAGGAAGGATTTTACCATGGTTACGGCCGTCCCCTCCCCGTATTCCTTCTTCCACATATCGAGAATCCAGGACAACATGGAGTAGCGGACGGAATCATCCGGCCAGACGAGTGTCTCCTTATTTCTGGAAATATTGCGGAGTACGCCATTTACAAACCCTTTCAGACCGGTAAATTTCCGCTTCTGAGCCAGCTTCACCGCCTCATTGCAGACCGCGGAATCCGGCACCCGGTCCATATACAGGATCTGATAAACCGACATCCGCAGCAATGTGCGGATGAGCGGTTTCATTTTCTTCACTTTTGTACTGGAAAATGAATTGATCACATAGTCCAGCTGGAGACAGTACTCGACTGTCCCCTCCACAGTACGGGAGATGAACGCCCGTTCTGATTTGTCGAGATACTGGTATTTATTTAATGCCTGGCGCAGGACCACATGGCTGTAGCCGCCCTTTTCCAGTATCTCCATCAGGATATCAAGGACGATTTCCCTGGTATCTGTTCCGGCTGTTCCATTAGTCATTGTCCCTGCGACCTCCGAATAAAAGGATGAGACGCAGAAGCTGAAGCACGGAAGCCGCAAGCGCCGCCACATACGTAAGAGCCGCCGCCCCTAACACTTTTCTCGTCTGATCCACTTCCTGACCGCCCAGGATCCCGACTTCTCCTAAGAGGGTAACAGCCCGCTTGGAGGCATTGAACTCTACCGGAAGCGTCACCAGCTGAAACAGCACGGCCAGTGAGAAAAGAATCAGTCCGATATTCACCAGCGGGGAACCGAGCCCGCCCAGAATAACGCCCAGAATAATCAGCGGAAATGCTGCCTGAGAGCCAATATTGGCCACCGGCACAATCGCCCCGCGAAGGCGAAGCGGCACGTAGCCCACATTGTCCTGCATGGCGTGGCCGCACTCGTGGGCTGCTACTCCGATGGCAGCCACCGAGGTGGAATCGTAAACGGATTCTGATAAATTCACCGTCTTTGTTCTCGGGTCATAGTGGTCGGTCAGCTGGCCTCTCACAGAACGAACCGTGACATCATAAATGCCCTGGGAATTTAACAGCCTTTTAGCCGCTTCAGCCCCGGTCATACCGGTCATACTCCTGACCTTTGAATATTTGTTAAAGGTGCTGTTGACCCTCGCAGATGCCGCCATGGAGAGTACCGCACCGATAATTACAAGAATCCAGGTAGGGTCAAAATAGTATCCCATCATTCCGCCATAATACATAGATTAGATGCTCCTTTCAAAAACCGTGCCCTCTGC
>CAUEKH010000329.1 GCA_959018155.1 uncultured Hungatella sp. | reverse complement strand
TGGCTGAAAGAGGAACGCCGGTGTCTTCTGCTATCCGTGAATATATGGTGGGTTCCGGTAAGCTTTCTGAAATGCAGCAGGCGATGTTTGAGGGAGTGGACAACGCTCTGGCTTACTGCGGCGAGACACCGGATCCGGATCCTGTAGGAATGTCCGAGGTTAATGAGGCATTTAAGAATGCGGCATACAGTGCGTTTTACGGACAGATCAGTCCGGAAGAGGCAGCAGCGAAATTCCGTAAGGATGCAGACGCGATTTTAGCCAGAAATAACTAAATTTGATGACCTGATGTTATAGAAGAACCCGGAGAGGCTGCGTTATGCGGACCTCTCCGAAATTAAGTGAGGAGAAAATATGAAAGATAAAAAAACACGTGCCATATATAAACCGGTTGATAATCTCGTCGGTTATCTGCTTCTGGCGCCGTGGCTTGCAGGATTCATCGGTATGTGGCTGGTTCCGGCGGGTATTTCCATGTACTATTCGTTTACGGACTTTAATTTGCTGAATACTCCCAGGATTATCGGGCTTGCCAATTATGTCAGGGCATTTACAGAGGATGATACGTTTGTACAGGCGCTGAAAGTAACATTTATCTATGTTTTGATTCTTGTTCCTCTTCGTCTGGCATTTGCGCTTTTTGTGGCGATGCTGTTAAATAAGAAGCATAAAGCATTGGGGCTTTATCGAACGCTCTATTACGTTCCGTCTATTATTGGAGGAAGTATCGCAGTATCTGTAGTGTGGAAACAGATTTTTGGAAATAAGGGCGTTGTCATGACCCTTCTGTCTGTGTTCGGAATTCAGCAGACAACCTCATTTCTGGGAAATCCAAAGACGGCTCTCAGCGTTATTATTCTGATGGGTGTCTGGCAGTTCGGCTCTTCTATGCTGATTTTCTTATCAGCGCTGAAGCAGATTCCTTTTACTCTGTATGAGTCAGCCATGGTAGATGGGGCAAAACCTTCGTATACATTTTTCAAAATTACACTTCCCATGCTTACTCCGACTATTTTCTTTAACCTGATTCTTCAGATTATCAATGGATTCCGTGTGTTCACGGAGAGTTACGTTATCACGGACGGAGGCCCTCTTGACAGTACGCTGTCCTATGTTCTCTACTTATACCGCAGGGCGTTTACCTACTTTGATATGGGATACAGTTGTGCTCTGGCATGGATTCTGGTAGCAATTATCGCAGTGTTTACGGTTATTATCTTTAAGACCCAGAAGAACTGGGTTTACTACGAGTCGGAGGAGGACTGAAGCATGGGTATGAGTAAGAAGAAAAAATTAAGTTCTATTCGGTTCCATGTCGGCGCATGTCTGATTGGATTTCTGATGATTTATCCGCTGTTCTGGCTGCTGGCCAGTTCTTTTAAGAGTAATGAGACAATGTTTCTCGATACATACTCCCTGATTCCGAAGGTCTGGGATATTGCGGGAAACTATGGCAGCGGTTTTTCCGGTGTCGGCGGAGTGAAGTTTATTACCTTCTTTATGAATTCTCTCATAGTAACGGTGATCGGTACGACGGGCTGTGTTGCAACCTCGCTGTTGGCCGCCTATGCACTGTCCAGAATTAAGTTCCGTTTCTCCGGTTTCTGGTTTGGCTGTGTCATGATGACTATGATGATCCCTCCACAGGTCATGGTTGTCCCGCAGTATATTATTTTAAAAAAGCTGAATTTAATTGATACGAGGACAGCTCTCATTTTACCGTGGTTTTTCGGAGGCGCATTCTTTATATTTCTGATGGTACAGTTTTTCCGTGGAATTCCGCGGGAACTTGATGAGGCTGCTGAGATTGACGGCTGTGGAAAATTTGGAATCCTTTTTAAGATTCTCGTCCCGGTCGTGAAGCCGGCAATCATCACCTCCTCTATCTTTGCATTTTACTGGATTTGGCAGGATTTCTTCCAGCCATTGATTTTTATGAACAGTGCGAGCAAATTTACAATTCCGCTGGCGCTTAACATGTATCTTGATCCAAATTCCTATAATAACTACGGAGGATTGTTCGCCATGTCGGTGATCTCCCTTCTGCCGGTGATTATCTTCTTTATCATTTTCCAGAGGTATCTGGTGGATGGGATCGCGATGGATGGAATTAAAGGATAACAGAAAAAACAAAATAACCATAAATATCAAACCTGAAGGGAGAGAAAGTATGAAAGCGGTACAAAGAAAACGATGGAACCACTTACTGACTGCTGTGACGGCTGCTGGAATGACTGTGCTGTCTGCAATGCTTGTAATGGCTTCGCCTGCGAGTTCAAATGGTGGCGTTCAGGATGGCGCCAGACAGGTGATTACCGAGATCGATTTCAGTGACATGGCAAGCCTTGACTCACTGCCAGGCGGCTGGAAGGTCGAATGCGGAGAGGGGACAGCGTCACTGGCCGACTCGGGAATGGAGGACGGTAAAAAAGCGCTGAAGCTTACGCGTACAAGCGGCGGCGCTACGACACAGTTATATCATGACTCGCTGGGGATTGAGGAACAGACTTACCCTTATGTATCACTGGAAGCCAGGATAAAACTCAGCCCTGAGGCTCATGAGCACCAGTGGAACTTCCCGTATGTTAAGGGCAGGAACAATGAAATTGCCTATACTCTGTTTACCGACGAAGACTGGAAACAGATTAAGACTCATGTTAATGGTAAGAATGTAAAAACAGCAGCAGCGACAAAGCTCGGCGAGTGGCAGGATATCCGGATGGATATCGATTTGAAAAAAGATACTTTCCGCCTGTTTGTGGATGGTGCCTGTGTACTCTATGACGAGAAAGCCAGAAGTGCAGCGGACGGTTTAAAGACGGTACAGTTCTATGCCGATAGCTGGAACTTTGGAACTGTCTTTATCCAGTCCGTGAAGATAACCGGGCAGAAGGAACATTCAGAAAGCGCCGTGTACTATGTAAGCAGCACGGGTGATGATAACGCTGCCGGTACGTCAGAGAGCACTGCATGGAAGTCACTTTCCAGGGTGAACCAGGAACACTATATTCCGGGAGATAAGATTCTCTTCCAGAGCGGCGGTGAGTGGGAAAATGAGACTCTGTTCCCCCATGGAAGCGGAAATAAAAACAACTGGATTACTATTGGAAGTTATGGTGAAGGAGACATGCCTGAGATATCGGCAAATGGTATGGCTCCTGATGCAGTATTCCTGTATAACCAGGAATACTGGGAAATTTACGGGCTTGATATCTCCAATACGGTGGAGGGATTCACACAGCTTTCCGGTAACGGAAGCGGCGATGGTACAGCGCCGGAATTCAATAATGCTGGCCGTGTGGAAGAACAGGGAAAGAAGCTGGGAGATTACCGGGGAATCCATATTGCCGGCCGTGATGTCAGGACTTTAAAGGGATATCATCTTCATGATTTGAAAGTCCATGATGTTACAGGAGTGGTGGCATGGATTGGCAATACGGGGCTTAATGATGCAGGTATTAAAAACAACTGGGGCCTGGACGGTTCCAAGAGGACCGGAGGAATCCTGATTGAGTGTCTGGCACCGACCGGAAACCAGCCGACCCAGTTCAGTGATATTACCATTGAAAAGAGTGAATTTATCAATAACTCCTTCTGCGGCATTACCATAAAACAGTGGCATGGATCTGGCGATCAATATGCATCCAAACCGGGCTGGGACACACGAAATGGAAATAATGGCAAACCGGATTATTACAGCAGTAACTGGTATCCTCACAGCAATATCATTATTCAGGACAACTACATCAATCAGGGGGCTTCCGCTTACGCCTGTAACGGTATCTATTTAACAAGCAGCAGAGATTCAGTGATTCAAAGAAATGTGCTGGAGCACATTGGTACGTGCGGGATCGAACTGTATTTTGCAGACAATGTGGCAGTACAATATAATGAAATTTATGATGTATCCATAAAGGCGGCGGTGCGGATGATAATGCCATCGACCCTGACTGGAGGGTTACCAACGCATTGATTCAATACAATTACATCCACGAAGCAGGGGAAGGGTTCCTGCTCTGCGGCG
>CAUEKH010000328.1 GCA_959018155.1 uncultured Hungatella sp. | reverse complement strand
CTGAAAAAACCTGAAAGTTCTAAAAGAAATGAATGATAATCAACCTCAACGGAAAGAGGCGCTGGTACAGGGAAAAGAGTCCCTCTGCCAGCGCCTCTGCGCAATTATAAAAAAGGAAAAGCGAGGGATGTGGACATGGTTAATGAAGTAATGAAATTTATCACCAGCTACGATAAGGAAGTGGGCGAGGCCATTGAAAAAGAGTGCGCGCGCCAGAGACGGAATTTAGAGTTGATTGCGTCAGAGAATATCGTGTCAGAGCCGGTTATGATGGCGATGGGAACCGTTCTTACCAACAAGTACGCGGAAGGATATCCGGGCAAGCGCTACTACGGCGGCTGCGAGGATGTGGATATTGTTGAGAATATCGCTATCGAACGCGCGAAGAAGCTGTTTGGCTGTGATTACGCCAATGTTCAGCCGCATTCAGGCGCTCAGGCCAATATGGCTGCATTTGTCGCCATGGTACAGCCGGGCGATACTGTGATGGGAATGAATTTGAACCACGGCGGCCATTTAACCCATGGAAGCCCTGTGAACTTTTCCGGACTGTATTTTAATATTGTTCCTTACGGCGTCAATGATGAAGGTTTTATTGACTACGATGAGATGGAACGCATCGCTTTGGAAAATAAGCCGAAATTAATTATTGCCGGCGCAAGCGCTTACGGCAGAACCATTGATTTTAAGCGGTTCCGCGAGGTGGCTGACAAGGTGGGCGCTTATTTAATGGTGGATATGGCTCATATTGCAGGCCTTGTGGCAGCAGGACTCCATCCAAGCCCAATCCCGTACGCCGATGTGGTGACGACCACGACCCACAAGACGCTGCGCGGCCCGAGAGGCGGTATGATTCTGGCAAATAAAGAGGCTGCGGAGAAGTTTAATTTCAACAAAGCCATTTTCCCGGGAACCCAGGGTGGCCCGTTAGAGCACGTGATCGCCGGCAAGGCAGTCTGCTTTGGCGAGGCGTTAAAGCCGGAGTTTAAGGCGTACCAGGAGCAGGTGGTGAAGAATGCCAAGGCGCTGGCGGCAGCCCTTGTAAAGCAGGGATTTAATATCTTAACAGGCGGCACCGACAACCATCTGATGCTGATCGACTTGCGCGGCATGGAAGTGACCGGTAAGGAACTTCAGAACCGCTGCGACGAGGTCTATATTACCTTAAATAAGAATGCGGTGCCCAACGATCCGAGAAGCCCGTTTGTGACCTCCGGCGTCCGTGTGGGAACCCCGGCCGTGACCTCCAGAGGATTGAAGGAAGACGATATGGAGAAGATTGCGGAGTGCATCTGGCTGGCTGCCACTGATTTTGAGAATAAAGCTGATTATATCCGTGGTGAAGTGACGAAAATCTGCGGGAAGTATCCGATTTACGAATAAGAAAAAGTGATGTTTTATGGCAGAGGAAGATGAGAAGCTGTCAGAAGTGTTTGACAGGCTGAAAAAGCTGGATGGAAATACCTTCCATACCTTTAAGCGGGGGGAAATCATCATTCGCCAGGGAGAACCGGTGGAATCGATCTATTATCTGCTGGACGGGACGTGTTACCGTTCCGCCATAACGAAGCAGGGAGAAGAGTATTTCTACTGGATTCGGAGTTCGGGAAATGCGGTGGATTCCCTTCTGGGTGTATTTTCCCTCTATGGGTATGGATATTCAGGCAGCAGCATCACGGCAAAGAGCGACTGCAAGTGCTGCCGGATCCCGGGAGAAGTGTTTTTAAGATTCGCGGATACGAGCCCTCTGCTGCTGCGCAGGCTTCTGGAGAGAAGTTTACGTCAGTACGGGGATCTCGATAAAATGTTTCACTCCTACAAGGAGGGGAAGGCGGCTGAGCAGATCGCAGGCGTCCTGCTGGAAGGCTGTGAGTACGGAAAGAAGGGCGGCATGGTTCCGGCATCTTACAGCTACGATTTTATCAGCCAGAAGACGGCGCTCCACCGGGTAACCGTGGCCAGAGTGCTCCGATATTTTAAGGAACAGGGGATTATCCGCCGGGAGGGACGTAAGATCGTGATTCTCGACCAGGATGAACTGGAAGAGATCGCAGATGGAAAACAGGTAAAATATTATAAGACAGGACAGGAAAATCCGGAGTTGTGAAAGTATCCCTTTCATGGCTCCGGATTTTTTGCCTGGTGCGCCCGGCGGCGCACGTTTCTAACCGGTGCAAGTCCGGAATCCGCCCGGTGGTGGGAAGGATATAGCCGAAGGCAAGGGTGTCCATCGTGAGGTGGAATCTGAAGGAAGCCGGATGTGGGAATAAACTAACCACGGGCAAATCTCTGGTCTGACGAACAGAAATCACATATAAGGTTTTGCATGAGGGTAAGGCTGCACAACAAGTCAAAGCCCAATAACTACACGGAATCATGTATGGTAAATGTGGCAGATAGATGGAGAGAAAGAAACGTGTGGTACCCGGGGAGGTCTGTGCGGAATGTCCTGAAAGGGATAACCACTATCGTGAGATAGTGCTGAACGTACAGAAGTCAGCCGAGGTCGTAGTAGTCGAGAGATGAAGGACCGAATCAACAGGAGTCTTTAGTACAACCAGGAAAGGAGGAAAGAGCCTTGGGTACAGAAAACAAAGATAGCTGCTCGCAAAGAGATAGCGCGGAACGCGAAGGGTATGTGAGAGCGCACCGCTCTTTCCGCAGGATATGGAAGGAAAGGGACAGTGCACAGCCGGAACTCCTGGAGGAGATACTGGATAAGGGCAACCTCAACAGAGCTTTTAAGAGAGTAAAGGCAAACAAGGGAGCGCCAGGAATCGACGGGATTACCGTGGAGGAAATAGGCGCATACCTGAGGGAAAACCAGAAAGAACTTATCGAGAGAATCAGAAAGGGAAAGTACACCCCCGACCCGGTAAGACGAGTAGAGATTCCCAAGCCAGACGGTGGAATACGAAAGCTTGGTATTCCAACAGTAAAAGACCGCATTTTCCAACAAGCCATAACACAGCGCCTTACACCGGTCTACGAGCCGCTGTTCTCGGAGGACAGTTACGGTTATCGCCCGGGAAGAAGTGCGAAGGACGCCATTCAGAAGGTGAAAAAGTATGCGGAGCAGGGATACACCCATGCGGTAGCACTGGACTTGTCGAAATACTTCGACACCTTGAACCATGAGATACTCCTGAATATTGTGCGCAGAAATGTAAAGGACGAAAGGGTAATCCAGTGGATCAAGAGGTACTTAAAGAGTGGCGTGATGGAAAACGGAGTAGTCATGGAAACAGAAGAAGGTTCGCCGCAAGGAGGAAATCTATCCCCCCTGCTGGCAAACATCTATCTGAATGAGTTTGACCAGGAGTATCAGAAGCGTGGAGTTATATTTGTCCGTTACGCGGACGACATTGTGCTGCTGGCGAAAAGCGAGAGAGCCGCAAAGAGGCTGCTGGAGACGAGCACGAAATATCTGGAAGGGACGCTGAAATTGAAAGTGAACCAAGAGAAAAGCCGTGTAGAGAGCGTGTTTGCAATCCGAAATTTTAAATTTCTTGGCTTTACATTGGGAAAGAACGGAAAGGGCATATATGTCCGGGTTCATGGAAAGTCATGGAAGAAAATGAAGTCAAAGCTGAAAGAACTTAGTTCCCGAAGGTCTGTTCAGAGCATACGCCCTGCATTAGCAAAGATAAAAGTGTATATGTGTGGCTGGCTGAATTATTACGGGATTGCGGAAATGAAGAACCGAATAGAGGAACTCAATAAGTGGCTATACCACAGAATCCGAATGTGTATATGGAAACAATGGAAGAAACCGAAAACCAAGGTGAAGAACCTGCGGAAAATGGGAGTGCCGGAAGATTTGGCATGGCAGGCAGGAAACAGCCGGAGAGGCAATTGGTTTACCACGCAAACGGTAGCGGTAAATATGGCAATGACAAAGGAAAGACTGATAAACAGTGGCTTTTATGATTTAGCCACAGCCTATCAGTCTGTGCACGTCAACTATTGAAACCGCCGTGTACCGAACGGTACGCCAGACTGTCTAACGATAAGGTTTTCAGTCT
>CAUEKH010000327.1 GCA_959018155.1 uncultured Hungatella sp. | reverse complement strand
GGCGGCCGGAAAATGAGCGGCTGCCACATCACCGTCGTATCAAAGAAAAAGAGCGGCGCTGTATACCGCTACCGCTATCCCGCCTACGAATGCAGACATCGCCATTCTGACGGCAGCTGCGCCAATAAGGGAGAAATCAGAGAAGCCCGGATTGAGGAGTACCTTCTCTCTCTGATAAGCGGCACATTAGACAGCTGTCTTGTCGAATACGAGATTAAACCGACGGAAGATACCAGCCGACACTCTACAGCGGAACGTCTGAAACGAAGGCTTGATCGGTTAAAGACCCTCTATTTAAATGAAGCCATTTCTCTGGAGGAGTATTTAACAGATCGTAAAAAACTGGAATCACAACTCTCTGCCATTCGCTCCCCTGCGGATTCCGAACCTGTTTACAAATGCGACGCGTCACCGATAAAAAAACTGCTTACCAAAAATTTTTCCACTCTCTATCAAAGTCTCGATAATCTGGAAAAAAGAAGTTTCTGGAGGGCAGTCCTCTCAGAAATCCGGGTATCGGAGAGCAGGGAACGCCACAGGGATTATACCGTATTTTTTTTATAATGGTTTTACCACCAGCTGCATTTGCCGGTGTGCTGATTCATACCGGTAAGCTGGTTAAATACCGTACTCTTCCCCACATTGGGATTGCCTGCGAGAGCGATCACTTTATCATCCGCATTCCGTTTCTTAATTTCCAGCCCGCAGTCCACGGACTTCATGCCAACCGAGTCCCTGCTTAATCCCATATTTTTTCCTCCGCCCCGCAGGCTTCCTTTTTGAGCGGGGCAACGGCCATCCCTTCATTTTCCCTCTGCCGGGAGGCAGCCAGACGCATGGAGGCAGAGGCAGCAGACACCAGTTCCCCTTCTCCATTCCCTTCTCCGTTCCCTTCTCTGTCCTTATCTTCTCTCTCCCTGCCATCTCTGACCTTACCGGCTCTGTCCCTGTGGGCTTTTGCACTCCCGGCTTTGGCCCTGCCGGCGCCGTCTGTCTCTTCCTGTGGATTTAACCGGCACACAAGCACCTGTCCGGAATCCTCGCTTCGCAGGGCAATCACAGCGCCGCGGATCAGATAAGCCGCCGGGTCGCCGAGAGGGCTTTTCCCCACACATTCCACTACGGTTCCCTCTATTAAACCAATATCCTGCAGTCTGCGTCTCATATCATCAAAAACGGTCAGTTCAGAAATCACTGCCTTCTGACCGTTCTTTAAATCTCTCAATTTAAATATTTCTGACACTTCAATCTACCTCCGTAAATGTTTCCATATCCTAACATATGCCGGACGTGCCAGACGGGTTCCTGCCGTTACGCTTAAATGAGGGCCTGCCATTTTATTTTCCATCTCATACTCTCTATCTTCGCGGAATATACTGTACTTAAGAATCCTCGAACGGGAAGGCAGTCATTATAGAGGGGAACAAGGATAATTTTTACACATTGAAGGGGTACTCCCTGTTAGAGCACAACCAGATTACCTCCTCCATGGAGGATTACCTGGAAATGATTTGCCGTCTCTACCAGGATGGCTCTCCGATACGAATTAACCATTTAGCGGCCTGCCTTCACGTAAGGCCTTCCTCCGCCTCCAAAATGGCCGGAAATTTAAAGGACCGGGGGCTTATCCGGTTTGAAAAATACGGAACCATCACGCCTACCGGCGCCGGACTTGAGCTGGGGGAATATCTGCTGTTCCGCCATCAGGTCTTATCCGATTTCTTCCGGCTGATCAACGGAGAGGGCAGCGAACTGGAACAGGTAGAAAAGGTAGAACACTTCATGGACCCAAAAACCGTGTACAATTTAAAAAAATGGCTGGATAACTATGACCCCATATAAAATTTCCATCACGCCCTTGTGTGTTCTCTGAATTCGTCGTATAATACAACAAAGCGTTTACGAAGAATTTCAAGGAGGACTACACATGGACAAGATTAAGATGACGACCCCCATCGTCGAGATGGACGGCGACGAGATGACCAGAATTTTATGGCAGATGATCAAGGATCACCTGATTCTGCCGTATATTGATTTAAAAACAGAGTACTACGATTTGGGACTTGAGCACCGTGACGAGACAGACGATCAGGTAACCGTCGATTCCGCCAATGCCACAAAGAAGTACAAAGTTGCCGTAAAATGCGCCACCATCACCCCCAATGCCGCACGTGTAAAGGAATACAATTTAAAAGAGATGTGGAAAAGCCCGAACGGCACGATCCGCGCAATCCTGGATGGAACCGTATTCCGCGCGCCCATCATCGTAAAGGGGATTGAGCCGTGTGTGAAGAACTGGAAGAAGCCGATCACCATCGCAAGACACGCTTACGGTGATGTCTACAAGGGCTCTGAGATGAAGATTCCGGGCGCCGGCAAGGTAGAACTGGTATACACAGCCGCGGATGGCACCGAGACAAGAGAACTGGTACATAATTTCACCGGCGCCGGCATTGTTCAGGGTATGCACAACTTAAACCAGTCCATCGAAAGCTTTGCCAGAAGCTGTTTCAACTACGCGCTGGACACAAAACAGGATTTATGGTTCGCAACGAAAGATACCATTTCCAAAAAATACGATCACACCTTCAAAGATATTTTCCAGGAGATTTTCGATGCCGAATACGCCGACCGCTTCGAAAAAGCCGGCATTACGTATTTCTACACGTTAATTGACGATGCAGTTGCCCGTGTAATGAAGTCAGAAGGCGGTTACATCTGGGCCTGCAAGAACTACGACGGCGATGTCATGAGCGATATGGTATCCTCCGCCTTCGGTTCCCTGGCTATGATGACTTCCGTACTCGTCTCCCCGAACGGCGATTACGAGTATGAAGCGGCTCACGGTACCGTACAGCGCCACTATTATAAGCACTTAAAAGGCGAAGAGACTTCCACCAACTCAGTCGCAACCATTTTCGCCTGGACAGGCGCACTGAGAAAGCGCGGCGAACTGGACAACAACAAAGAGCTGATGGATTTTGCAGATCGCCTCGAAAAAGCCACCATTGACACCATCGAAGCCGGCGAGATGACAAAAGACTTAGCCCTCATCACCACACTCGAAAACCCTGTAGTATTAAACAGCGAAGACTTCATCAAAGCGATTGCAAAGAGACTGTAATCCCTTCATCTTCAAAAAACTCAGACCGGAAGCACCGGCCGCTCCCATGATACCCCTATCATTCCCGGCCCGTCTTCCGGTCTGTTTCTATTAACCGGCACCCAAATGACTGCCGCCCACCCATTCCCAGGAGGTATCAAAACCCTATGTTCTACAAAGAAAAAATCCACACTCTGAAAAACAATTCAACCTGCATCATAAGAAGTCCCCTCGCCTCCGACGCCGCGGCCATCTTAAATGAGATGCGCATTACCTCAGACGAGACGGATTTCATGACACGAAGCGGAGATGAAATCACCATGTCGGTCCCGATGGAACAGGAATTCCTGGAAAACGCAATCAAAAGCCCCTCCGACTTAATGATATGCGCCATCGTAGACGGAAAAATCGTAGCCACAGCAGGCCTCACCCCCGTTCTCCCCCGGGAACGCTGCCGCCACCGCGCCGATTTCGGAATCTCCATCCTGAAAGAATACTGGGGCTTAGGCATCGGTTCCCTCCTCCTCTCCGCCATCATCTCCGGCGCCAGAGAAATGAATTACGAACAGATAGAACTCGAGGTCGTCTGCGAAAACGAAAAAGCCATTGCCCTCTACAAAAAATTCGGCTTCCAAACCTACGCCACCCTCCCCCGCGCCTTCAAATACCGCAACGGCACCTACGCCTCCGAATACTTAATGTTATTAGAATTATAACCTCTACCAACACCATCTTCCCCACCAGCTACTTCCCCTTATCCTTACATAATATCTCACAGCCCCCTGCACTCCAACCATTCCCCCTTTCCCAGTTACCACCGATCCCCAGTTCCGAGGCCTGCGGCGTGGGAGTCCGGGAGGGGAGGCGGCGTCTGCTTCCACGGTTTTGACGATTTGGTTCCAGGTGCAGGCCGTTCTTAGGCCGGTGCGGCGCGGGCAGGAGGGAGAAAATCCG
>CAUEKH010000326.1 GCA_959018155.1 uncultured Hungatella sp. | reverse complement strand
TCAAAGAGGGTTTTACCAAAATTGCCACAAAACTTTTAGAACTGTACAATACGTATTTCCTTCCAATCATTCAGAATTTTGCCACCCAGTTTGGGAAATTTAAGGATCAGTATTTAAGCCCTTTGATTGACAAATTTATGGAGTTTGCTGGAAAAGTGGCAGACGCCATAACGGCTGTGTGGGTAAATTTCCTTCAGCCTTTTATTTTGTGGTTTATGGAGTACGCAGCACCTGCCATTTCACAATTTGTTCAAGGTGCCATAGACGCATTCTTCGTTTTGTTTTCTGGAGTCAGTGAAGTAGTGGGCCACATTTTAGACGCTTTGAGCGGTTTGATGGACTTTATCGTCGGCATATTTACCAGAGATTGGGAGCTTGCCTGGAGTGGAATCGGTTCATTTTTGTCGTCAACATGGAAATCTATGGAGTCGGCAGTATCAACTATCGTTCGGTCAATTGCTTCATTTTTGTCGGTAATTTTGAGTAACATTAGGCTGAATTGGGAGCAAAAATGGAATGCGATCAAGGATTTTTCATTATCTCTCTGGGGCAGAATTAAAATGAAAGCCGAGGAGATCTTCGGAGCCATCCGTGACAAATTGTCCGAAATCTGGGATAGTGTAAAATCTACCATTGAAGAAAAGTGGAATGCCATTAAAGAGTGGTTCGATGGAATCTGGCAGAAAATCAAAGATATTTTCAATCTTGACGAAATGCTGCAAGTCGGAAAAAACATTATGAACAAACTGTGGGAAGGCATGAGTAGTATCTGGGAAGATATAAAAAGCTGGCTTGGTGGTATTGCAGACTTTGTAGGAAATGTCTGGGACGGTATCGTCGATGGTGCAAAAAACATGTTCAAGCGAGGAAAAGAAGAAGCTGAAGAGGAAAGCGACAGTGACAGTTCCGGACCGGGAGGTAATTCCGGCTATGTTGACAGCGGTCCGGGGGTAAAAGGCCATGCAACCGGAGGGTTTCCTAAATCCGGTCAGATGTTCGTAGCCCGCGAAAATGGACTTCCGGAGATGGTGGGAAGCTGGGGCGGAAAAGCTGCAGTTGCCAATAACATGCAGATTACGGAAGGAATTACGCGGGCAGTCCAGAGCGGGATGCGCGCATGCCTGGCGCCTCTTGTATCAACGATGTCACAAATTACTGGAAGCGCGGCTCCGCCGCTTGCAATGGTGGGGAACACGGCGTCTGCTTATTCTCAGGAAGATAAAATGCGGGAGATGGTTGATAAGGCTGTGGCCATGGCCTCCAGACCTGACAGC
Source organism: uncultured Hungatella sp. (assembly GCA_959018155.1). Classification (GTDB taxonomy): domain Bacteria; phylum Bacillota; class Clostridia; order Lachnospirales; family Lachnospiraceae; genus Hungatella. Next base: position 2,795 of record CAUEKH010000326.1, on the reverse strand, counting down.
ATGAGTGAACAATATCTGGCAGTCATGGCTGACCTGTTACAGAAAATCATTGATTTGATAGAAAATCTGGATTTGACGGTGAACATTGATATCCGGGAAATCAAAAAGAAACTTGTTGACCTGGAAAAACGGTCTGGCTATAAATTAAAACCGACGTAAAGGAGGTGGTGCTATGGCGGTAATCACGATTAATGGCAGGGAGTTCCCGTCTCCCGACATTGGTGGAAATCTGGTTGTTGCAACGAATGTTAGTGACGGTAAAAATGCGCTGGGGGAATTCATCGGCCAGCGCGTAGGCCGTGACCAGTATAAATTTGAAAACCTGCAGTGGAAGTTCCTGCCGGCAGAGACCTGGGCGGCCATGCTGCAGGAGTTTGATAAGTTTGTTGTGACAGCGAAAATTCCGGATATGGTGCATAACCGTATGACGACCATACGGATGTATCCGGGGAACAGGACGGCTACACCAGTGGAGTTCGATGAGGCCGGCCTTCCAACCATGTATAGAGACTGCAAGGTGAATATTATTGACTGCGGGGTGATGGAGTAATGCAGGCGGCAACCAGGCAGTATAAGACACACATGAAAGCGAAAGACCGTCTTAGGAACCAGAGTTATATCCGTGTCACCCTCGGCCTGATTAATCAGGAAGCCCAGGCAGAGGCATATATCCCCAACCCGGAAAACTATACGTATTATAGCAACTTAAAAATGCCGCTGGAGAACTATCAGGTCCAGGAACTGTATGCCACCTGCGATGAGAATTACACTGCGGTGGACGGCAGCATGTACTTCCTTCCAAGGGACAGGGCCGATGTGGTACTCAATCAGGGGATTGTGTCAGAAAAATTGTTCGGAGACATTAAAATCAGGTTCCCGGTCCCGTACAACATCAAAGGGCTGACAATTGAGTTCGGGAAGGCATACCCGGTGGATTTCAGAATTGAATCTGACAACAACACGGTTAATATTACCAGGAATACCGACGGCCATTATGTATCAGATGCGGTGTTTCTGGGCGCCACATATCTGCGGTTCGTGCCGGTCAAAATGGTCAATGGCCGGAGCCGTCTCCGGATCCATCAGCTCACCGTAGGAATCGGCTTAAACTTTGACAGCCGTCATATCATTTCAGCTACAAAAAAGGAATATATCAGTCCTGTCATGGAAGAACTGCCGACACTTGATTTTAACCTGACGCTCAATAACAAAGACAGGGCATTTGATATTGAGAATGAGCAGTCGTCGGTGAACTTTCTGGAATTTGGCCAAGAAGTAAAGGTGCTGTATGGGCAGGAACTGGACGATGGCACGGTGGAATGGCTGCCGGGGGCCACTGTGTACCTCAGGGAGTGGTCTGCGGACGATGAGGAGATGTCTTTTACCGCCACAGACCGGTTTGAGGGTCTGGACGGAACCTACTACCGGGGAAAGTACCGGCCGGAGGGGATCAGCCTCTATGCTCTGGCCGTTGATGTATTTGAGGACGCAGGTGTGGATTCGCGGACTTACTGGCTGGATTCGTATTTAAAAAAGGTCATCGTCAACAACCCGATATCTGTGGTGAGCCATAAGGAGGCACTGCAGCTGATTGCGAATGCCGGCCGTTGCGTTTTATATCAGGATCGTGCCGGGAACATTATTATGAAGTCCAGCTTTCTTCCGGATATGGCGGCGTCATCGGACGATGAAGCGTATTTCAGCCACGCAGGGCGGGTACTGGACGGGACACCGAAAGATTCCTATGCGATGGCCGGAAGGGACGAAGCTGACGTAATCCCGACACAGTATTTCCTTCCCCGGCAGGCGGAAGGGGCCGTGTACTTAAATACCGGGTATGTTTCTGAGGCAGTGGCTGGCCTGAGAGGATATTTTGACAAAAATCCGACGGTCGAAATTCTTGCAGAAGCCGCATTTAAGTGTTTTGGTATCACCATGGATTTCGGGCGTATCTATCCGGCAGAACTTGTCCTTCATACTTATAATGATGGCGTGCTGCAGGAGGATTATATTGTGACAGAGCTGTCTGAAGTAACGGTGGTCCATCACGAGTTCCCGGAGTTCGACCGTATGGTGATAGAATTTACCAGGCATCATGCTCCGGCCGATTTAGATGGTAATTATACGCTTTGGACTGACTGTGATGAAACATACCTGCTTGATGAGAAGGGCATATTTTTGAAAAAAGACGGGGAGTCAATCCCGCAGGAATCAAACAACCGCATTGTATTAAATAACATCACATTCGGAGACGGTACGGACTACCGGCTTGAATACGGGAGTGAACTGACAAGGACCCCGAAGGGGACGCAGCTTCCCAAAGTCAGGGAACTGCAGGTACTCCGGACTATCTACAACCAGAGCAGCGAGGTGAAAGAGCTGGTGAAAGAAACCATTCATATCACCCCGCTGTACAACCGGTATGTGTTCTGTTTCAGCAATGCGTCCTATGACCTGTCAGTATCTCTTACAGAGCCACAGGAAGGCCATACAGTGAAGATCGTAGAGTACAGTTCCTATTATGCTGTTGTAGAGTTTACCGGGGTAAACGGGGCTGTGGAGGTGGCTGTAAACGGCAGGGAATATGTAGTCAGTCAGGCCAACGTAAGCCGACAGCTCAATCCGACCGGCAGTCTGGAGCAGTGGGAGAATCCCCTGGTATCCGGTGTGGTCCATGCCGCTGACCTGGCGGAGTGGATCGGGGACTACATGAAATCCGACAGGGAGTATGACCTGCAGTACCGAGGAGAACCGCGTATCGATGCCAATGATATCATGTTCCTGGAAAATAAATA
>CAUEKH010000325.1 GCA_959018155.1 uncultured Hungatella sp. | reverse complement strand
TTTTAGATTTTCTGGCGTCATGTGGTTCGCCGGTCGTTTTGGATTCGCTGGCTGCATTGGATTCGCTGGTTGTTTTGAATTCGCTGGCTGCATTATCAGACGCCAGCGCACTTTCATTTAACACAGCGGATTTAGGTCCGCCGCAGCCAGTAATCAATGATATCACTATCGCTGATGATATAACTGCTTTCAATAATTTTTTCCGTCTCATGTATCTTTTAATTCCCCTCCCATCACAGCGGATTCGAATATATTATATATATTTTTTCCAGCCCGGTCTACCCCTGGCTGGCCTTTGGTTTTCGATACTTCTATTATTATAGTATTATAGCTGCTCACACTCTATTTCTACAACACGCAGTTCTTTCTAAAGCCGCGCAACGCCATTTATACAATAAAATCCATGTAATTTCATCAATATCTGAAGATTTGCGCGGTGTACCTTGAAAATGATTGATACTGGATGTCCATTTCCAGTATAATCCTGAAACCCCTGAAGGCCAAAAAGGACATCTTCCTGTTTCCATGAAAATGCCCCTGAAGGTCAGATGAGACAATCACCAATTCGCAAAAAATCCATGAAGTGATCTAAACACCTCATGGATTTTCCTGACTCAATTTTATAATAATTATTACCTGTGCACATTTTCTCTCTTGCAGATATAAAACCATCTTTCATACCAGTTAAAGGCTCACGAAACGTGCAATTCACAATCTTTCTAGTACAACTTTGCTCCCGCCGGGATTCTGTCATCTACCATCAGCAGATTCAGTCCCTCATGGCCGTCTTCCTCGTGTACTGCTGAAATCAGCATACCGCAGGAATCAATCCCCATCATTGGTCTTGGCGGCAGATTTGTAATTGCAATGCAGGTCTTCCCTACCAGTTCTTCCGGCTCGTAATATTCATGAATTCCGCTTAAAATTACACGTTCCTTATCTGTTCCGTCATCCAGAACAAACTTTAACAGCTTTTTGCTCTTCGGAACAGCCTCACATGCTTTTACCTTTACTGCTCTGAAGTCCGACTTGGAAAATGTCTCAAAATCTACAAACTCCTCAAACAGCGGCTCGATTTTTACATTCGAAAAATCAACCTTTTCCGGAACATTTTCCTTTGTGGACACAGCTGGTGCAGCCGCAGCCTTCTTAGGCGCATCAGAACCTCCCAGGCTCTTCATGGTCGGGAACAGCAGTACATCCCTGATAGCCGGTGAATTTGTAAACAGCATCACCAGTCTGTCAATTCCGTACCCGATTCCACCTGTTGGCGGCATACCAATCTCAAGAGCATTCAGGAAGTCTTCGTCCGTATGGTTGGCTTCCTCGTCGCCTGCCGCAAACGCCGCTTCCTGTGCTGCGAAACGCGCTCTCTGGTCAATCGGGTCATTTAACTCGGAATAGGCGTTGCACATCTCACGGCCGTAGATAAACAGTTCGAAACGTTCCACCAGTTCCGGCTGATCCGGTTTTCTCTTGGTCAGAGGCGAAATCTCTACCGGATGATCCATGATAAAGGTTGGCTGGATTAAATGCTCTTCCACAAATTCCTCGAAGAATAAGTTGATGATATCGCCCCGCTCATGACGCTCCTCGTAATGAACGCCTTTCTCATCAGCCAGCTTCTTCGCTTCTTCTGTTGTCTTTATCTCATTAAAATCAATTCCTGAATACTTCTTAATGGCATCGATCATCGACAGGCGCTCAAAAGGCTTACCTAAGTCAATCTCTACCTCTGCATAAGGAACCGTCGTCGTTCCAAGTACCTCAACCGCGATATGACGGAACATATTCTCTGTTAAATCCATCATTCCGTTGTAGTCTGTATATGCCTGATATAATTCCATCAGTGTAAATTCCGGATTATGTCTCGTATCAAGGCCTTCGTTACGGAAAACCCTGCCGATCTCATATACACGCTCCATGCCGCCGACAATCAGTCTCTTTAAATAAAGTTCCAGAGAAATTCTCAGCTTCACATCTTCGTCAAGAGCATTGTAATGAGTCTCAAAAGGTCTGGCCGCCGCGCCGCCCGCATTCGATACAAGCATTGGTGTCTCCACCTCTAAGAAACCGAGTCCGTCCAGATACCGGCGGATACAGCTGATAATCTTAGAACGCATCACGAAGGTTTTCTTCACATCCTCGTTCATGATTAAATCCGTATATCTCTGACGGTAACGCACGTCTGTATTGGTAAGCCCATGGAACTTCTCAGGAAGAATCTGAAGACTCTTGGAAAGCAGGGTCACACTCTCCGCATGAATAGAGATCTCCCCTGTCTTTGTGGTGAATGCCGTTCCCTTAATTCCCACGATATCACCAATATCCATCTTCTTGAAATCTTTATATTCTTCTTCACCGATGCTGTCCCTGGCCACGTAGGACTGGATATTGCCTTTCAAATCCTGAATATTACAGAAGGATGCCTTTCCCATGACACGCTTGGACATCATACGGCCTGCTATGGAAACTTCCTTTCCTTCCCATTCTCCGTAATTCTCTTTAATATCGCTGCTGTGTGCCGTCACATCGTACTTTGTAATCTGAAATGGATCCTTTCCGGCTTCCTGAAGTTCTGCCAGCTTCTCACGACGTACTTTTAAAAGCTGGTTAATATCCTGCTCTTTTACCTGGTTCTGCTGTTCTGCCACCTTAGTTACACTCCTTTGTCTTTTATGATACTCTCTGGATTTCCAGCACCTTATACTGGAAAACGCCTGCCTGTGTTTCCACATCCACGACATCGCCGACCTTTTTGCCTATCAGCGCCTGACCTACCGGGGATTCGTTGGAAATCTTATTCTGAAGGCTGTTGGCCTCTGTAGATCCAACAATCTTAAACTCCATCTCCTCATCCTCGTCCATATCATAGACTTTTACTTTACAGCCAACGTTGATCTTATCCAAATCAATCTCGTCTTCTACGACTACCTCGGCGTTCTTAAGGAGTTTTTCCAGTTCCTCGATACGAAGCTCAATGTCCCTCTGCTCATCCTTTGCTGCGTCGTACTCAGCATTCTCGGATAAGTCTCCCTGCTCTCTGGCTTCCTTAATCTTCTGGGCAACTTCTTTTCTCTTAACAACTTTTAAATTCTGAAGTTCATCTTCGTACCGCTTCAGACCCTCATATGTCAAAATATTCTTCTTATCTGCCATGGTTTTACATCCTCCTGGTTTGATTGCTCGCTCTTTCGCATTCAAAGTATTATAGCGTAAACACAGGCGATTGTCAAGAATCGTATGAATTTTCCAGATTTTTTCCCGGCTTATTTAATGGTTTTTATTACTCCAATAATCTCATAGAGTTCTTCTCAAATAAATGTAAGTTGCTCTTGAACACAATTTGACTGCCTACGACGAAAAGTTCCTTCGGCTGCTCGTCCCGAAGAAGATAATCTGTCAGAAATTTAGCGGCCATGTATGCCTGGGCGAAGGGGTTCTTCTGGACCAGATTCTGAAATGTACCCCTTCGGAGAAATTCCTTATTCTCCTCGAATAAGTCACTGCCCACTGCCACTATCTTTCCCAGCCGGCCGCTTTCCTCCATGGCCCGGCCGAGAAGAAGACTGGAACGGGAAGACACACAACAGGCTGCGGCCACATCCGGTCTTCTCACATATCCGAGTATCTTTTCGTACGCCCCCTCACTCACTTCGTTGGAGTGTTCCTTATAAACCAGATTTTCATGGCCATTTTCACGTAAATACGCTTCAAATCCTTCCTCTATAAGTCGGTGGGAGGCATATTCTCTCTTTCCTGCACAGAGAAGGATGCTTCCGCACGACGGAATTCTGCCGGTTACCAGTTCCGCCATGGTTCGTCCAATAGTATCATAATCAGCGGCGACGCAGCAGAGGCGGCCGCTTTTTGGCATATCGGTATCCACCAGAGTCAGTGTCAGTCCCCGGTCAACATAATAATGAAGCTGTTCCTCTGTATAAGGACAGAGATTACCGTGGGTAACAAGGCCGTCAAGTTCTCCGCGTTCCAGAAGATTGTCAAGTTCCCCAAGCACAGCGCTTCTGCCTGCCTCGCCCCAGCCATCCTCAAAATGATCCGGATAGGCA
>CAUEKH010000324.1 GCA_959018155.1 uncultured Hungatella sp. | reverse complement strand
GTTAAACATAAGAATCGTTTTTTCATTGCGGATTTCCCGGCTGTCCACAGTCAGAATCTTTCCGCGGATTACCACCTCACCAATTTCCCCGTCAATCTTCTCAATCTCGATGGTTTCCCCGTCGAAATCGCGGCCATAGAGCACATCCGGGTTATCCGAACGCTTTCCGCTGTAATTCTTATAATCCTTCTTTCCGTAATCGCCGCGGCCTTTTCTCTCACCGTATTTTCCGCCGCTGCCATTTTTCCCGTCTCCGCTCTTCCCGCCGGCTTTCCCGGCGCCATCTTTTCCTGAACCATCTTTCCCCGCGCCGCCATTTTCGCCGTCTGCTCCGGCCTTCTTACCGCCCATGCGCAGCTGCGGCGCCGCGGCAGACGGCGCGCCATCCTCTGCAAAAGGAACTTCCGGGGAGTAGCTGGCTGCCAGGGACTCCAAATAGGCGCTGTCCGCCATGGACGGCACCGCCGCCGCATCCTCGGTTCCCGTCTTCTTTAATACGGGCGCCTCCTCCTCCTGACGCGCCGATGCCAGCGCGGTCCGGCTCACAATCTCCTCCACCTCACGCTGCATCTGCAGTTCCTTCTGCTTTGCCAGCGCATTTTCCTTCGGAGGTATGTATTCATACTGCACTTCTATCGGGAGACCGCACCTCTCGTAAAATATCTTTTCCAGAACCCGTTTTAATTCCCCGGCCTTTTCGTGGGTGACAATGGTATCCTCCACCGTCATCTTAAGCAAATCTCCCTCAGGAAATTCAAACTCTGTCTTGCGGAAAATATTGTATTCGATGATGCTGTAATTCTTAAGTTCCATCAGGATGCTGTCCCTGTATGCTTTTAAAAGGTTCTTCGGCGTATACTGTTTCGACAGCTTAAACCGCTCGATAATCTTAATTGTAATCTGTTTTGACGGAAAAAGCTGATCCTTAATCCCTTTTTCCAGCCCGTATATCACCTGTTTATGGATCAATCTGGGGCTGACGATATAAACGCGAATAGAGCTTCTATCTCTGGTGGAAGTGACCTTCTCCACTTCCACCAGATTTAAAAGCTCCCGCAGTTCATCCGTGACATTTAAAGTTGGAAATACATCCAGAAATCCTTTTGCCATCCTATCACCTGATTTTTGTCTTTTACCTGTTTCTACAGCTTCATCAGTTCTTCTCTCAGCGCCTCTAACAGTTTATCTTCCGGAACCTTCCGGAGAATCTCGCCTTTTCTGATTAAGAGCCCCTCTCCAATCCCTCCGGCGATTCCTAAATCCGCCTCTTTCGCTTCTCCCGGCCCGTTGACCACACAGCCCATAACCGCCACCTTGATATTCAGATGGTCGAATTCAGCCACCATGGTCTCCACCTGGTTCGCCAGGGAAATCAGATCAATCCGGGTTCTTCCGCAGGTCGGGCAGGAAACCACCTCCACGCCGCCTGTTCTCAGCCCAAGCGTCTTTAAGATCTGTTTTGCGGTTTTCACTTCCTCCACCGGATCCCCTGTCAGGGAGACACGGATGGTGTCGCCGATCCCCTGATAGAGGATCACACCCAGACCCACGGAAGACTTGATGGTTCCGGAAGTTAAAGTGCCTGCCTCCGTGATTCCCACGTGAAGAGGATAATCCGTCTTTTCGGCAATCACTTCGTGAGCCTTAATGCACATCAGCACATCTGAGGATTTAATACTGATCACGAGATTGTCGTACCCCATCTCCTCTATCATGTGAACCTTGTCGAGAGCGCTCTCCACGATTCCCTCCGCGGTCACACCGTGGTACTTCTCTAACAGCGGCTTCTCCAAAGATCCGCTGTTGACGCCCACACGGATCGGAATCTGATACTGCTTCGCCTTATCCACAACCGCCTTTACCCGCTCCACGCTTCCGATGTTTCCCGGGTTAATCCGAATCTTATCCGCCCCATTTTCGATGGCGGCGATCGCCAGGCGATAGTCAAAATGAATATCCGCCACCAGCGGAATCCGGATCTGCTTCTTGATCTCTTTTAAGGCCAGGGCCGCCTCCATGGTCGGAACCGCAACCCGGATGATGTCGCATCCGGCCTCCTCCAGCCTCTTAATCTGAGATACCGTAGACGCCACATCCTCCGTCTTTGTATTACACATAGACTGAATCAGGACGGGATTTCCCCCGCCGATTACACGGTCCCCGATCTGGACCACCCTGGTATTCCTTCTGTCCGTCATTTTCTTTCCTCCAGTACCTTCTGCGGCCTTTCCCTCATCAGCCAGGCTCATTTTCCTTACGTAAACCGGCCGATATCGTTAAATACCACAAATATCATCAGCGCCATAAGCGCCATCATACCAATTAAATTTACCATTCCCTCTTTTTCCGGGTCCATCCGCTTTCCGCGGATCGCTTCGATAATCAGGAAGACAATTCTTCCGCCGTCGAGGGCCGGAATCGGAAGTAAGTTCATAATCCCTAAGTTGGCGCTGAGAAGGATACACATGCTGAGCACATTGGCAATCGCCGCCTTGATGCTCACCGACAGGCCGGCCTTCACCGAATCGTCAATCATGACGACAATCCCCACCGGTCCACTTAAATCCTTCACGCTGGCTTTCCCCGTAAAGAGCATACCGAGGCTCTTTACCGTCATCTCCAGGTCATATTTTACCTCGTAGGCCCCGTATTTGACGAGTTCGCCAAAGGAAGCCGCACGGCGCGCCGCCGGAACGACTGTAATTCCAATCAGATACTGATTTGCTTCATCATTAAATTGGGGAGTGACAGCGACCGTCTCGCTGATCTTATTTCCTGTCGCCTCATCCGTTCTTGTGTATGTCACCGTCTCCATTAAAACATCCGGGTTCAGCACGCGGTACAAAATGTAATCGCCGTAAACCGTCATCTTCTTCCCGTTCACCCCTGTAATCTCATCGCCGGAGCGCAGCCCTGCCTCATAAGCCGGCGATCCCTCGGTCACATCTCTGATCTGGGTGACGGTATAACCGCTCATCCCCACCAGAATCAGTGCCAGAAGGAGCGCCAGGATAAAGTTGAAAATGGGACCGGCCGCAATCACTGACATCCGGGCCGCAATTGATTTGTTCTGAAATGCCCTCTCGTCCGGGTTCTCCTCATCTTCTCCCAGCATCATACACGATCCGCCGATAGGCAGCGCCTTAATGGAATAGATGGTTCCGCCCTTCTTAAAATGGAACAGCCTCGGCCCCATTCCAATGGAGAATTCCACAACCGCAATCCCGTTTAATTTTGCAAATAAAAAATGTCCTGCTTCATGAATCAGAACGATAAGTCCAAATACAAGTACTGCTACGATAATACTGGACAACCTACCACCTGCTTTCTATATAATCATAAGCTGCAGCCTCTGCTTCGAGAATCTCCTCCACCGTAGGATTCTCCTTCACAGTATGCCCTCTCATAGCCCCCTCTATCATATCTGTTATCGCAAGATACGGAATCTCCCTGTTTAAGAATTTCGCCACAGCCCGTTCATTGGCCGCATTGAAAACAGTCGGCATCGTGCCGCCGGTTCTCCCCGCCTCGTAGGCCAGGGCAAGCCCCGGGAAGTTCTCCATATCCGGTTTTTCAAATGTAATCTGTCCGATCTTCCAGAAATCCAGCCGCTCACCGGCCAGAAATCTCCGTTCCGGATAGTAAAGCGCATACTGGATTGGAAGCTTCATATCCGGTGTCCCAAGCTGGGCGATGACTGCCCCATCCTCAAATTCCACCATGGAGTGAATGATACTCTTCGGCTGAACGACCACCTGGACCTGATCCATGGAAACGTCAAAGAGCCAGTGGGCCTCCATCACTTCCAGCCCCTTATTGACCATGGTAGAGGAATCAATGGTAACCTTTTTCCCCATGGACCAGTTCGGGTGCTTCAGCGCGTCTTCCACCGTCACGCCGGCCAGTTCCTTCTTCGTCTTTCCGCGGAACGGCCCGCCGGAAGCCGTGAGCAGAATTTTATGCAGCGCCCTTTTATCTTCTCCGTTTAAACTCTGGAAAATAGCGCTGTGTTCACTGTCTACCGGCAGGATGCGGACTCCCTTCTCCTTCGCCAGCGGCATAATCAGGTGACC
>CAUEKH010000323.1 GCA_959018155.1 uncultured Hungatella sp. | reverse complement strand
CCCCGAAGAACTGGAACATCTTTTTAAATGCCTTGAGGATTCTAACGATAAACAGGCCCGGTACGCGAAAAAGCAGTATTTTATGTCGCAGATAACGGCTCTCTGCAGTGTGATTGTCCTTGTGGTGGTTCTCTGTACCGCAGCCTTTTTAATTCCCAGGGTCAGCCGCGTGTTTGATGATATGGAGACAGTCATGAGCAATGTAACTGCCATAACAGAAGAGCTGGCCGAGGCCGATTTAGGGCAGATGGTGGAAGATATCGATCACCTCGTCACCTCCAGCGATCAGAGCGTCCAGGAGGCGCTGAAACAGATTAATTCCGTGGACATCGAAAAGCTGAACCAGGCAATCAATGACTTAGCCAACTTAATACGGCCCCTGGCGAAATTCTTCGGGAAATAATACCATCGGGGAAAATAGTTCAAAAACCGTGACGGGGAAACTGCCACAGGTTTCCAGAAAGTTTTTTCAAATAACAGTTGACAAAAGCACTTTCGCGCATTAATATATTGATTAAATAAAACAAACCGTTGAAAAAGAGGAGTAAGCTATCCAGAACCATTTCAGAGAGTCGCCGCCGGTGTGAGTGCGATATGGGACAGACAGCCGAATGGACTTTTGAGGGCAGCCCTGAACAGGAATCAGTAGGGGCTGACGGAAACCACAACCGTTATTCCTGTGGCATATATGTCAGTATATGAAAAAGAGGACTTTTTAGGGAAGTCAATTTGAGTGGCACCGCGGATTTGTCAATTCGTCTCAAGTATATCATATGATATACCTGGGACTTTTTTATTTTCAAAAAAATGTGTCCACCGCTCTCCCGCCGGTCCGAAAAACCCAACGGCCTTTTATGAAACTACCATTTCTGTACATAACAAGGAGGAAAAAAATTATGAAGAAGTCAATGAAAGCTTTATTACTTGGGGCACTCGCTATCACAACACTTGCCGGCTGCGCCCAGAAATCTGCCGCCCCGGTCACAACGGAAGCCACAACAACGACGACTGCGGCCACCACTGCGGCTGACACCACTGCCGCCGCCACAAAAGGGGAAGATGCAAAAGCAGAAGATACCACAGCGGCTGAGGGGAATACGGACCTGGCTGAGGGATCCTTCACCATCGGGATCGGCCAGTTTGCGGAGCACGGCTCTCTTGACAACTGCCGGGAGGGATTTTTACAGGGCTTAGCTGAGGAAGGCATTGTGGAAGGAAAGAACTTAACCATCATGTATGAGAATTCCCAGGCGGACGGCGGAACAGCCAGCCAGATTATCAACAATTTTATTTCTAAAAAAGCAGATTTAATCTGCGCGATTGCCACCCCGATGGCTCAGGCCGCATACGGCGGGGCAAAGAAGGATAATATCCCGGTTATCTATACGGCAGTTACCGACCCGGTTGCCGCCGCGCTTGCAGGCGAGGACGGCACTCCCGTAGGCGAGGTGACCGGTACCAGCGATAAGCTTCCTGTTGAAAAACAGCTGGAGATGATCCGCAAGATTCTCCCGGATGCAAAGACCATCGGTATTCTCTACAGCACCAGCGAGGTCAATTCTGAGACAGCGATCGCCGAGTATAAGGCGGCTGCGCCGGAATACGGTTTTGAGATTGTGGAAGGCCCGGTCACCGCAACTGTGGATATCCCTCTGGCGGCCGACAGCATTTTAGAGAAAGTAGACTGCTTAAACAATTTAACAGATAACACTGTGGTCAGTTCCTTACCGATGATCCTCGACAAGGCTGCAAAGAAGAATATTCCGGTATTCGGCAGCGAGGTGGAGCAGGTTAAGATTGGCTGTCTCGCTTCCATGGGACTTGACTACATTGACCTTGGAAAACAGACGGGACACATGGCGGCGCAGGTATTAAAAGGCGAGAAAAAAGCCAGCGAAATGAATTTTGAGGTAATCGAGGAAGCCGCATTCTACGGCAACTCTAAAACAGCTGAGAACCTTGGCATCACACTGCCGGCCGAATTAACCGATTCCGCGGCAGAGATGTTCTCGGAAATCGCTCAGTAGTAAATCGAAGGACCAACTGGAGGAAGGGTAATCATGTCAATTATACTTGGCGTTTTTGAAGAAGGCCTGGTCTATGCCATCATGGCACTGGGCGTCTATATCACTTATAAAATCCTGGATTTTCCGGACTTGTCCGTGGATGGGACATTTCCCCTCGGGGGCGCTGTGACGGTCACACTGATACTGGCCGGCGTCAATCCTGTTCTCACACTCCTCGCCGCGTTTGCGGCCGGTGTGGCGGCAGGATGTATCACGGGACTTATCCATGTGAAATTAAGGGTGCGGGATTTGCTGTCAGGTATTATCACCATGACTGCCCTCTACTCCATTAATTTAAGGGTGGCCGGGCGTTCCAATGTCCCCATTTTCAACAACGATTCCATTTTTGAAAATAATTTCGTCAGCACTGTATTTCCGGAGGGGATCAGCGATTTTACGGTCGTCATCATTCTGGCAGTCATCGTTATTGTGGTAAAGCTGCTGCTTGATCTTTATTTAAAGACGAGATCCGGTTATTTACTCCGGGCGGTCGGTGACAACGACGTACTCGTCACCTCTCTCGCCAAAGATAAGGGTATGGTAAAGATCGTCGGACTTTCCATCGCCAATGGCCTGGCGGCCCTGGCAGGCTCGGTTTACTGCCAGCAGAAAGGATTTTTCGATGTCAGTATGGGGCCTGGCGCTATCGTAATCGGACTCGCAAGCGTTATTATCGGTACGAAGGTATTTAAACGCCTGACGTTTGTGAAGTCCACCACAGCCGTGGTGATCGGTTCCATCGTCTATAAGGCCTGCGTCTCCTTAGCCATCTATTTAGGCATGGAGGCCTCCGATTTAAAACTGATTACAGCCGTTTTGTTCTTACTGATTCTTGTGCTGAGCAACGGCAGGGAAAAGAAGGTAAAGAGTCATGCTTGAGCTTAAATCCATCAACAAATACTACAACCAGGGTACAGTCAATGAAATGTGCCTCTTCGAGAATTTTAATTTATCCATTGAGGACCGTCAGTTCGTGTCTGTCGTTGGAAGCAACGGCTCTGGCAAGACATCTCTTTTAAATATTATCTGCGGCAGTATCCCCTTAGACAGCGGCCGCATCCTCATCGGAGGAAAGGATATTACCAATATGCCGGAGTACAGACGTCAGCGCCGCATTGGCCGTGTTTACCAGAATCCCTCCATGGGAACGTGTCCCAATATGACCATTCTGGAAAATATGGCCCTTGCCGATAATAAGGGGAAGCCCTTTAATCTTCGGCCCGGCACCAACCGGCAGCGGATCAGCTACTATCAGGAGCTGCTTCACACGCTGGGACTCGGCCTGGAGGATAAACTCCATGTAAAGGTGGGCGTCCTCTCAGGGGGACAGCGTCAGGCCATGGCGCTTCTCATGTCCACCATGACTCCCATTGAATTTCTGATTCTCGATGAACATACGGCGGCGCTGGATCCGAAGACGGCGGAAGTTATCATGGAACTGACCGACCAGATTGTGAGGGAAAAGCATCTGACCACCATCATGGTAACCCACAATCTGCGTTATGCCGTAGAATATGGCGACCGCCTCATCATGATGCACCAGGGAGAGGCGATTATTGATAAGGCGGGAACCGCCAAAGAGAATTTGAAGGTCGATGACATTCTTGACAAGTTCAATGCCATCAGTATCGAGTGTGGGAACTGATACCGGAAGGCAGAGTTAAAAAGCCGCAGGCAACGGAAAAATAATTTCCGGCCCGCGGCTTTTTACTCCTCTTCCTTACCATAAATCTTAATCTGGTTCTTTCCGGCCCTCTTTGCCCGGTAGAGCGCTTCATCGGCGCATTGGTACAGTTTTTCAAACGTATCCCCGTCTTCCGGGCCAAATGCGATGCCAATGCTGATAGAGACGTCGTGATGGTTCTCATCCAGTATCATCTCATAAACCTGGCTTCTGACGCCCTCCGCCCGGACAGAGGCGCGCTCACGGTCAGGCAGCTTAGGCAGGAAGACGACGAATTCATCCCCGCCAAACCTGGCCACCAGATCATCCGCCCGGAACGCTTTGGAA
>CAUEKH010000322.1 GCA_959018155.1 uncultured Hungatella sp. | reverse complement strand
CATTATCAAAATGTCCATACTCCATCCCGTTACTCTCCTTTACAAACTTTACAAACGATGTTTCAGGGCTTGACGCCCTTTTCCTGCAACTCCATTTTTCCTGATCCACTACTCTCATTATAGAATTTTTCCCAAAAATAGGTATGGCTGTGAATGCGAAAATTTGTCTCAATTTGCGCAGGATAATATTACAGGTTACGAACTGATCAAGTTGTTCCGGCCCCGGCCTGGCGGCTGGCGCGGAATTTCCCACAACCTCATGGGGAACCGCAAATTACGTATTTTTCCCTTCTCCCCATTGCATTCCCCCACATTCTATTATAGAATAGGAAAAGCGTCAAAAAAGGAGACAACCTACAATGAAGACTTACTTAAAGAAAAATGCTGTCGCAGGACAATCCGGCGGCCCAACAGCAGTTATCAATGCAAGCCTCTACGGCATCATCAAAGAAGGAATCGCTCAGGAGTCCATCGGCTCTGTTTTCGGCATGGTAAATGGAATCGAGGGCTTCATGTCAGGCAATTACTTAAATCTGACAGAATCCTTATCCCCGGAAGAGCTGGAACTTTTAAAGCTGACCCCGGCGGCCTATTTAGGCTCCTGCCGCTATAAACTGCCCAACGATTTAACCTCCCCCTTCTATCCGGCTCTCTTTGAAAAATTCCGCCGGATGGATATCGGATACTTTTTCTATATCGGTGGAAATGATTCCATGGACACCGTCAGCAAGCTTTCCCGCTATGCCCGCCACTGCGGCAGCGAGATTCGCTTCATCGGCGTACCGAAGACTATCGACAATGATCTCGTCTTAACCGACCACACCCCCGGTTACGGTAGCGCGGCAAAATACGTGGCATCCACAGTCCGCGAGATCGTCCTCGATTCTTCCGTTTATCAGCAGAAATCCGTAACCATCGTGGAACTGATGGGCCGCCACGCCGGCTGGGTTACCGCTGCCAGCGCTCTTGCCCGCAAATATGAAGGCGATAACCCCGTGCTCATCTACCTTCCTGAAACCAGCTTCGATTTCGAGCAGTTTGCATCCGACGTGGAACACGCCTTAAAGAACCGCAATTCCGTGGTTATTTGCATTTCCGAAGGTATTTCCGATGCAAAGGGCAAATTCATCTGTGAATACGCCGACGCCGCCCGCCTCGACACCTTCGGCCACAAGATGCTGACCGGAAGCGGAAAAATGCTGGAAAACTTCATCCGCGACCGGTTCGGAGTCAAGGTTCGTTCCATCGAACTGAATGTCAACCAGCGCTGTTGCGGTATGCTTGTCTCGGCCACAGATATCGAAGAATCTGTCCGCGTCGGCCGGGAAGGAGTGAGAGCCGCGCTTAACGGGGCAACCGGTCAGATGATTTCTATGAAACGGACGGGAAACCAGCCCTATTCCCTCGACTATGAACTGGTGGACGTCAATGAAGTCTGTAACAAAGAGAAACTGTTCCCGGCGGAATGGATGAAAAACCACGGAACCGATGTCTCGAGGGAATTCATAGAATACGCCCGCCCGCTGATTCAGGGCGAGGTCAGCCGGAAGATGGAAGATGGCCAGCCGGTCTACCTCTACCGGAAATAATACCGGGCGCGCCATGCGCATTTACCATTTTTACCAACAACAGGAAAGGGGAGTATTTATGGAGGACGCGGTCAATTTTAACATTCCTTTTTATGAAAAGCAGACGCTCTGCGTCAACACCTTCGGCCATTCCAGGACTTCCCCTTCCCACAAGTACGGGCCTGCCGTCCGTTCCTACTACCTGATTCACTACATTCTCGAAGGCAGAGGGCAGTTCCTGGTTAATAACTTCACCTACCACCTCTCTGCCGGTCAGGGATTTTTGATCGAGCCTGATTATCAGACTACCTATATCTCAGATTCAGAGAACCCGTGGACCTACGTCTGGGTTGGCTTTTCCGGAAGCGAGGCCAAGAATCTGATCGATTCCATTGGGCTTTCCCAGGAACAGCCCATATTCAAATGTCCTGAATCTAAGGCTCTGCTGGGCTATATTACCGATATGACAGAACACAACCACGGCGGAACCAGGGATACCTACCGGATACTCGGCGATTTCTTCCTGTTTATAAGCACCATCGCTTCCTCCAAAGAAGAAATGGTGCCGGAGTCCGACGGCAATCTCTATGTAGAGCAGGCGATATACTATATCCGGAATCACTACACCGAGCCGCTTCAGGTCGATGAGATCGCCCGCTATGTCGGGCTGAACCGCAGTTACTTAAGTACAATTTTTAAGGAACACACGAAGCTTACCCCTCTCCAGTATATCCAGGCATTCCGCCTGACAAAGGCGCAGCACCTGCTGGAGTCCTCGCGGCTGCCGATCGCCAGCATCGCCTGTTCCTGCGGTTATCAGGAACCGGAATCGCTGATCAAGATATTCCGCCGGCGGTATGGCATGTCGCCTTCCGCCTTTCGAAAATACGCGATGGAAAGGGACGCTTCGGAGAGAGAAAAAGCCGCCAAGAAAAACAAAGAGGAAAACCAGCCCTTTTAAGGGAATGGTTCTCCTCTTTTTATTGAAGACAGTGACCTGTGCGCGGAGCGTGCAGGTCATCGTTTTCTCAGTGTGCCCTGCTGTGGACCATCTTAAACTTGCGTTTCCCAGTTCCTTCCAGAAATGGCTCCGATACATTCGTATTAAACCACTGCACCACAGGCCCGATAAACACGACAGCAAAGAGTGTCCCGATTCCGATGGTCACATCGAACGCAAATCCCACCGCCACACAGACAAAATCACTGATAATCCTGCAAAGCCGAAACGCCGTCAATTTGTATTTATATGCCGCAATCAGCGACCAGGCGTCATAGCCCGAGACTCCCAAATCCGCGGTAAAGTAAAGGGACGCCGCAAAACAGGTGCCAAATATTCCCGCAAGCATCATAACAACCCGAAGCCACATAGCCGGTTCCGGAAAAGCCCTGTCAAGGCAGCCCTTCATAAAATCGGCCGCCGCCCCGGTACAGAACAAATTGATAACCGTCGCAATACCAATATAGTGTTTTTCAACCAGGAATACCCCTAAAAGCATAATCCCCATAATAATCAGGTAAAATGTACTGTAACCCCCGCCAAAAATATTGGCAATCCCCGTCACGAAGCAGGTAAATGGGTCCGCTCCCAAATCGGCGCTCTGAAACGCCCCGACACAGCATCCCGCAATCATCACTCCGAAAAAAGCCATCCCAATCCGCTTCTGTTTCTGTTTTCTGCACCCCATCTCCCCAGTTACTCCTCCACGTCAAGAACAATCAGCTTCGACCAGAAATCAGTACACTTCTCTTCCCCATTCTCTCCGGCAGAAGAATCCGTCGTCACCATACCAATATTCATCAGTTCGTCGCCATAGAACCGGCCCTTCTCCGTCCCATCAGCCTTCATAGTGTAGGAAAAGGAACCTTCCAGCCCGTGAAGCCGGAGTCTGCGGTATTCACAGTTCACGTCGTTAAGAATCTTAAAATAAGCGACGATTGCGTGTCTCTTATCTTCCGACACCACCATCCAGGCGGCCAGATTTCCGTCAAACGGACTGAGCAGCCGGTAGAAATCGCCTGTATGGATTAATTTTCTGTACCGCTTCACAAATTCTATCTGTTTTCTCACCATCACCCGCTCTTCTTTTGTCAGACGGGCTAAATCCAGTTCATATCCAAATGCCCCGAAACTGGCCACGTCGCCCCTCGTTTTCAGCGGCGTACTGCGGTAGAGCTGATGATTCGGCGTGATGGAGACGTGGGCGCCCATCGAGCTGACCGGATAGGCATAGGAGGTGCCATACTGGATTTTGATGCGCTCTACCGCATCCGTATCATCACTCACCCAGCCCTGAGGCGCATAATAGAGAAGTCCCGGATCGAACCGGCCGCCGCCGCTGGCACACGATTCAAACAATACCTCCGGAAATTCACTCGTCAGCCTTTCATATAAATCATAGACTCCAAGAATATACCGGTGGAAAATCTCCCCCTGCTGCTCCGCCCCGTAGGCGATGGAATAGCACTCGGTAATACTCCGGTTCATATCCCATTTTACATAGGAAATC
>CAUEKH010000321.1 GCA_959018155.1 uncultured Hungatella sp. | reverse complement strand
ATCTGTGTATAATTCAAAAGTGAACAGTTCAAAAGTGAACTATTTAAAAGTAAACAGTTCAAAAGTGAATAATTAAAAGCAGACGGGAAAGAAAGGTGGTAAGATGGAACAGAAAGACGAGGGCTATTTTTCTTATTGTGCAAAGAATGATAAGGCTTACAGAAAAATGTGCGCTCTGGCTGTGGCGGAATACAATTTCACACCGAATGAGATTGTGGTACTGATGTTTCTCTCCAATAATCCGGGGCTGGACAGCGCCTCTGATATCGCGCACTACCGGAACATATCAAAGGGACTGGTTGCAAAGTCCGTGGAAGCGCTGTGTGAAAAGGGATATTTGGAGACCGGCAAGGATAAGAAGGACAGAAGACTGGTCCACCTCTATCTGACAGAAAAGAGTGATGAGGTGGTGGCAAAACTCAGACGGTGCCGCAGTGAATTTATCCAGGAGCTCTATAACGGTGTGACGGAAGCTGACAGGGAGGCTATGAGGCGTGTAACCACTATCCTGAATCAGAATCTTGACAGAATTTTGAAAGGAATGAAGTAAATGGAAAAGCAAAACAGTAAAGAGAATGAACTTGGAACAGAGAACGTCGGAAAGCTGCTCTTCCGCCTCTCCATGCCTGCGATTGCCGCGCAGGTTATCAATGTGCTGTACAATATGGTTGACCGTATGTATATCGGCCATATCTCCGGAGTGGGAGCCGTGGCTCTGACGGGAGTCGGCGTCACCATGCCTGTGATTATGGCGATCACCGCATTTGCGTTTTTCATCAGTATGGGCGGCGCGCCGCGTTCTTCCATCATGATGGGGAAAAATGAGAAGGATAAGGCGCAGAAAATACTGGGAAACTGCACCACCATGCTGCTCATCATTTCAATCGCGCTGACCGTGATCATCCAGCTGTTCGGCCGTCCCATCTTAATGTTGTTTGGAGCCAGTGAAAATACCATCGGTTATGCGTGGGATTATATGAGAATCTATTCTCTCGGCACCATCTGCGTGGATCTGGCCATGGGTCTGAACGCCTTTATTACGGCGCAGGGATTCGCGAAGACGAGTATGCTGACGGTTCTGATCGGAGCCATCTGTAACATTATCCTGGATCCCATCTTTATCTTTGGACTGGGAATGGGGGTAAAGGGCGCTGCTCTTGCCACGATTCTCTCTCAGGGAATCTCATCCATCTGGGTAGTCCGCTTCCTCACGTCAGAAAAGAGTATGCTGCGCATCACGCTGCCGGGGATGAAGCTGGATCCGAAGGTAATCCTTCCCTGCCTGTTGCTGGGAACGTCTCCTTTCATCATGGCGTTTACAGAAAGTATCCTTTCCGTCTGCTTCAATTCGTCACTCCTGAATTATGGCGGCGATATCGCGGTTGGCGCCATGACGATTTTAAGCAGTGTCATGCAGTTTTCCATGCTGCCGCTTCAGGGACTGACTCAGGGTTCCCAGCCGATTATCAGTTTTAATTACGGCGCGGGAAATGCGTCGCGGGTGAAAGATACGTTTAAAATCCTGTTTATCATCAGTGTTATTTTTTCGACGGTTGTGTGGATTGTCTCCATGTTTGTACCTCAGGCATTTATCGCCATATTCACCAGCGATCCGAAGCTGACCGAATATACCCGCTGGGCGATCAGAATATACATGGCGGCCTCTTTGATGTTCGGCGCACAGGTAGCGTGCCAGCAGACCTTTATCGCTCTAGGCGAGGCGAAGTCCTCTGTATTCCTGGCGCTTCTGCGAAAAGTATTCCTTTTGATTCCTCTGATTTTCATTCTGCCGAACTTTGTTGAAAATAAGGCCATGGGTGTCTATTTAGCGGAACCGATTGCCGACTTCTGCGCAGTCTGTGTTACAGTAACGATGTTCGTCATATCATTTAAGAAAATAATTACAAAAATGGAAAGGGCACAAGAGGCATGAAAAATGTAATTGGAAACTGTAAAAAAGCGAGAGAAATGCTGGCCGCTTTCCCGACAGAAAAGCTTGGATTTTTCCCGACTCCACTCTGTCGGCTTGATCGTTTATCAGAGAAGCTGGGTGTGGAACTTTATATCAAACGTGATGATTTTACGGGAATGAGCCTGTTTGGGGGCAATAAGGTGAGAAAACTCCAGTATCTTCTCGGCGATGCGAAGAAGAAGGGCTGTCAGTACGTATTTACATACGGGGCAACCCAGTCGAACCATGCCATGCAGACGGCTGCGTGCTGCCGCCGCTGCGGTTTGAAGCCGGTGCTCTATCTCGTTGCCATTGTAAAGCCGGATGAAACGGATTTGCGGGCCAATCTGCTGTTAGATCGGATTCTGGACGCGGAGGTCCATATCGTTGAGATGGAGGAGGGCGAGACGGAGAGCGAGGCGGAAGACCGCGCAGTCGTTCTGGCCAGGGAGCACATGGCGCGTCTGGAGGCGGAAGGAAACAGGTGTTACGAGATTCCCATGGGAGGCGCCAGTCCGGTGGGCAGCGTCGGGTTTGTGGAAGGCTACGTGGAACTGGAGGAGCAGCTTTTTGCCGCGGGACTCCATGCGGACTACATCTTCCACGCTACCGGGACGGGCGGCACCATGGCCGGTCTGGCTGCAGGCCGGAAGCTTATCGGTTCTGATACGGAGATCATTTCTATTAATGTCAGTGAGAAGGATGAGGGATATCCGAAGAGAATGGCGGGACTGGCCAATGAGAGTTTAAAGCTGATGGGCTGTGAGAAGACGGTCTGTACAGAGGAAGATATTCATACGGATCTAAATTATTACCTCCCGGGATATGAGATTCCCAACGAGGGCGCATCAGAAGCCATTAAGCTTCTGGCGTCGGAGGAGGGACTTTTCATCGATCCGGTCTACACCGGCAAGGCCTTCGCCGGCAAGGCCTTCGCCGGGATGCTTGATTACATTCGGACGGGGAAAGTACCCTCCGGCAGCACCGTCGTGTTCTGGCATACGGGCGGAGCCACGGCGCTGTTTGCCGAGAAGGAGATACTGGGGGCGCTGGTTTAAATCCAGCCCCCATCCAGTCCGATTACCTGCCCCGTTAAATACGAATTCTTATAGCCGAGATGGTAGACGAGATCCGCTGCCTCCTCGGCTTTTCCAAGGCGTCCCGCCGGTATTTCATCAATTAAGGCGATCAGTTCATCTTCTTCGAGAAATTGATTCATCTCCGTGTCAATGGCGCCGCAGGCGACGGCATTGACCTGGATATTGCTGGGCGCCAGCTCCTTTGCCAGGGCTTTGGTGAAGGCGTTGATGCCGCCCTTCGTGGCCGAGTAGGCGACTTCACAGGAGGCGCCGGTCACCCCCCACACAGAAGAAATATTGATGATTTTCCCCTGCTTGCGTTCTACCATGCCGGGGATTGCCAATTTACAGCAGTTGAATACAGAGGTCAGATTCGTCCGGATAATCCGGTCCCAGGCCTCGGTGCTCATGTCCTGTAGAAGTCCGATGTAGGAGATTCCCGCATTGTTGACCAGCACGTCAAGTGTGCCAAACTGAGTGCGGATCTGGTCAAACAGCGCCTGGCACTGTTCCATGTCCCCCATATCTCCCATCTGCGCGAGACACGCAACCTGATACGATTCCAGTTCTTTCTTCGTCTGCATCAGACGTTCCTCATTGTGGATACAGTTAATTGCCACGTTGTATCCCTTCTTTGCGAATTTCACGGCAATCGCCTTTCCAATTCCCCTTGATGCACCTGTCACAAGTACTGTTTTTCTGGCCATTGACAGTTCTCCTTTCCATCCGGCTTATGAGAAACCGGCTGAAAATGATGCGCCGGTTTCATAAGTTTGTTAATTCTATTTTAGCAGAGGGGATTTTTTTATTCAATCCCCTTATTGAAGACGGTGACCTGTGCGCGGAACGTGCAGGTTATCTTTTTTTAGAAATTGTTTGACACAGAAGTGGTTAAGTGGTATGATGAAACAAAAGATAATAGGTAATACCTATTACTAATTAAAGGAGAAGAGCGATGAAAAACGAGAGAGATCACATCTATTACCTGAGACATGCCATCGAGCTGTCGAAGAAGTCAAGGGAGTCGGGGAATACTCCATTTGCAGCTATTCTGGTAGACGGAGACGGGAA
>CAUEKH010000320.1 GCA_959018155.1 uncultured Hungatella sp. | reverse complement strand
CCCGCGCACTGTGACCTTCCGCTTCTCAAAATCCATCTGAAAGGTATCGAGTTCAAAAATCGGTTCCTGTTTCGGCGCGCGGTTTCTGTGGCGCAGGGCGACCCGGATCCGTGCCAGCAGTTCCCCGGCGTTAAATGGCTTCGTGATATAATCGTCCGCGCCCGCATCCAGGGCGCGTACCTTCTCCTGTTCCATCCCTCTGGCTGAAACCACAATCACCGGAACCTCCGACTCCTGGCGGATCTGGCTTAAGACCTCCATTCCGTCAATATCCGGCAGACCCAAATCCAAAAGAATCACATCCGGATTATTGGCATAGAAATAAGAAATTCCCGTCAGCCCGTCGTCCGCCATCATACAGCGGTACCCCTTCGTCTTCAGTGTAATCTTAATAAAATTCCGTATCGTCTTATCATCTTCTATTACAAGGATATCTGCATCATTCATTCTGTCTCACCTCCATAGGCAGTTCAACCTGGAAAGCGGCTCCCTTTCCCTCGTTGTTAAATGCCATAATACGGCCGCCATGGGCCTCTACGATTGCTTTGCAGATCGTAAGCCCCAGTCCCACGCCTCTCTGTCGGTCCCCATTTTCGTAGGCTGTTGTAAAAAAATTGTCGAAAATCTGATTCAGCCGCTCTTTCGGAATGCCAATCCCGTCATCCGACACCTTAAAAACCATACTGTTCCCCACCACTCTGGCACTGACCGTGATCGTCGTCTCACTTCCGGAATGGCGGATCGCATTGTCTATCAGATTCACAAGGACCTGGGTAAACAGCCGCGCATCCACCGGGACAAGCACGATGTCCTGAGGGGTGCTCGTCTTCAGGCGGTGGGCTCCCAGACGCTTCGATACGAGGGTCACGGCGCCGGAAATCAAATCATCCACAACCTCCATCTTCTTCTGGATTTCCAGCCGTCCTTCCTGAATTCTCGTCATATTCAGCAGATTCTCCACCATGGAATTGAGCCATTCCGCATCGGTGCAGATATCATTTAACATGCTCTTTTCCGTCTCCTCATCCAGAGTCCCATAATTATCATACAGGAAATTGGAACTTCCCGCAATCCCTGTCAGCGGTGTGCGCAGATCATGGGAAATACTGCGGAGCAGCGTGCTTTTCAGCCGTTCCTTCTCAATCTGAAGCTTCGTCTCCTCCTTCTCCTCATTGAGCCGCTCCCTCTCCAGCACAAGCGTAATCTGGGAAATCACCGTGTCCACAAAGACCCGCTCTTCAGTCCCTAATTCGTCCTCACCGCAGTCAAATAAAATCACCCCATACGTCTTGTTGCTGTTGCGGATGGGAACATAGAGATACGGACTCTCCCCGAACTGCGCTTCCCCATGGCCGCACGTCATGGAATTCCGATAGCACCACTCCGCCATACTGTCCGAAAATTCATCATTATTTTGGTCCCTGATCAGGATATCCACCCGTTTTCCCGTCAGCTTCGTCAGACTTTCACTGCTGTATCTGGCTATGGCCGGAAGTCCGGTCAGATTTAAAAATCCGCTTCCGATCTCATTTAATTTGGCCGTAATCTCCGTTCTGGCGTTGGCAATATCCATCTGCTTTTGCAGCTTTACCGTCAGGGAGGCCACGATAAACGCAACTATAATAAAGATCATAAGCGATATGACGTAGTTCGGATCATCCACCTGCAGCGTAAATTTGGGCGCGGTGAACAGGAAGTTAAATGTAAAGACAAAGACGACCGCGGATCCGATTCCCCAGGATAAACTGCTCGTCTCCACGCTGCAGATCACGACGCCGACCACATAGATCAGAAGAAGGTTCTCGATTCGAACTCCCATGTGATTCAGCACAATGGCCAGCATTGTGGACAGCACCCATATGACAGCCACCTTTGAGGCATTTTTGATCACTTTTAAAATATCCTCCGCATCCATGATCTCATTTCTCATGATTCTATCCTTTTCTTTCTGCTTTTTCTCCTGCTGCCATACTTCTCATGCAGGCAGGCTTTTCCGTCGGAGGCCATCCGGGCGATGGCAATGAAAACGACATAGATTTCAAGCCGTCCCATAAACATGCCAATAATGGCAGTCCAGTGAATCACCGGGCTGGCATCGTAGCCAGTGATTCCCGCCGAGAGTCCTACTGTGCTTAGAGCTGACGAGAACTCAAACATCGAATCCTGAATGGAATACCCGAAGCAGCAAAACACCATCGTTCCCTCCGCAAATAACAGGAGATAAAAGAATACGAAGGAGTTAATCTGGTTCTTCTCCTTATCTGTCATCGTCTCCTTCTTACCGCCCCTGTTAATCTGTTCCGTAAATACGACCCGTTCCGGGCAGACATCCCTTACCAGCTTCCACCAGATTTCCTTCAGCATAACATAAACGCGGTAAAGCTTCAAGCCGCCTGCTGTGGACCCTGCCGCGCCGCCAATGAGCATCAGCATAATCATGACAAACATCATGGCCGGCGTCCACGACGAAAAGGAGTCCACCGTCTGGAATCCCGTGGTCGTCAGGGCCGATACCACCTGAAACAAGGCAATCCGGAAGCGCTCTGACAGTCCGCCATACATGCCTTTCATCAAAAATACGGCAAGAAATGGTACAAAAAATGCAAGAAGAAACAGCAGCAGTTTCGTCTCACAGTGGGAAATAAATGCTTTCAGCTTCCCCTTAAGAAGAAGCAGGTGAACAAAGAAATTGGTACAGCCCAAAAGCATCAGCGCGATGGTCACCATTTCAATCGCCGGGCTGTCATAGTAGCCGATACTCTCCGGCCTGGTGGAAAATCCACCGGTAGAAAGCGCCGCTACGGAATGGTTGATGGCGTCAAATGGGCTCATACCGAACGCCACGTAAAGCAGGGTGCCTCCTAAGATATAGCCGCTGTAGATCCCGATAATCAGTCTTGCGGATTCTATTAAATTGGGAAGCAGCCGGTCTGAATGGCCCTCCGCGTGGTAGAGCCGCATCCCGTAAACGTCCGACAGAACCGAAGTCATGACCAGCACCAGGCCGATCCCGCCAAAGAACAGAAGAATTGTCCGGTGAATCAGGAAGATATGGGGTGTATTTCCCACATCGACCACACTGAGTCCCGTCGTGCTGAGTCCGCTGGTCGTCTCAAAGACTGCCTGTGTCATGGAATATTTTCCGGTCAGCACAAATGGCACCGCTGTGACCAGAATAACGATGACCCAGGTCCCGAGAACCACGATCATCTCCTGATTCTTCTCTAAATTTCCCGTCCGTCTGCCGCGCAGCACCAGGCTTAATAAGTAACCGGCCATGATAGAGACGACGCCCGGCGTCACAAAACAGCCGGCCTGATCCATTTCCTCTGGATAAAAAAACAGGGTAAATAAGGGGAGCATGGTGATAATTCCCGCCAGAATCAGCACGATTCCCATGTAACCGGCAATCAGGCGGCCGCCCTTCAGCAAATACCCGTTTCTGCGGTTTCCTGCCCCCAGCCTCTCCCACAAAATCGTATTATCATTCATAATCTTCACTGCCCAGAATTTCCATGAGCGCTTCTTTCTGGCTCTGCGGCGTCGTCATAACCACCAGACGGTCCCCAGCCATGATTTTACTCTGTCCATTTGGCACAATCACCTCTGTTTCCCGCACGATACAGCTGATAATCGTACTGGAGGGAAGCTGCATTTCCTCAATCTTTTTATCTACAGAGGGACAGTCCGATTTCACTTTGATCTCATTAATCAGAACTTTCTGATTTTCAAGAGGCATGACTCTGACCAAATCTTCCACCACGGAAGCCTGCTCGATATAATGGGCCAGCATGTAGGTGGAACTGATAGCCCGGTCTACCCCCAGAAGTTCAAAAACTTCCACATTTTTCGGATTTCTGACTGTACATACCGTCTTTTTCACTGCAAACAGCCGCTTCGCCATCTGGCAGATCTCCAGGTTATCGGCATCCTTTTCACTCAGGGCAATCATGATATCGTACCCCCTGATTCCGGCATCTTCCATCACATATTCCTTACAGGGGTCCCCGTAGATCACGGACAGACCGTCATGGATGGAGGCCAGATGCTCGCAGTAATTCATATCTCTATTTATAGCAGTCAGCTTATGTTTTCCCATCAG
>CAUEKH010000319.1 GCA_959018155.1 uncultured Hungatella sp. | reverse complement strand
GGAAGGTGTCCATCTCGCTGGCCGCGCTGGGAAAATAGGCGGAGTAGCCTGCAAAAATATCATTATTGATATCGGAAATCATTTCCGGGAAAGGCTTTTTCAGCAGCAGATGGTCTGCGGCCGCCGCAAGGGAGGCGAGCTGGTTCGACAGGGTCGCCCCGGCCATCTGGACGGAGTGGTCCGCCTTCGTTAAGACCTCGCGGGTGTTGCGCTTATAAAAGTATGAGTAGGACAGCTGGCTGATGAGCAGCAGGGCCACCGTGGTAATGGCTATCATGCCGGTCATCAGCTTGTAGCGGAATTTTAAATTGGAAAACCAGTGTCTCATTGTCCGGTCCTTTCTTCGGAAATGTATTGCTTCTGGTAATCGGAGGGCGTCAGTCCGGTCCGCATCTTGAACGCGCGGCTGAAGGAACGATAGTCCTCATATCCAAGCAGCAGGGCGACCTCGCTGGGAATATGTTCCGACTGCTTTAGCTGCTCCTGGGCGTAGCTGATTTTCAAATCCAGCATATAGTCACGGAAATTGAGCTGCGTTTTATTTTTAAAATAGGTGCTGAAATAGCTTTTGCTAAGCCCTAAGTAGTTGCAGACATCCTCGGTGTGCGGATTCTTTAAGAGGTTCTTATTTAAATAGTCGATGGCCTTTTCGATGAGAGGGTCATTTTTTGTTGCCCGGCTGACTGAGAGTTCATTTGCAAAGCCTCGAAGGATCTCGCACATCCAGTTTCTGATCTCATCGAGAGAGGAGAGATTCTGTAACGTCACGTAGGAGTTACCGGTAAAACTCTTGGGCGGCCCATCTAAATACTTTGCAAGCTGGCTGGAAAGCGTGACAATCACGTAATTGCACATACTGTAGAGGTAGGCGGGCGGCGGCGTCGGAATATAGAGCAGCCTGTCCAGATACTCGGAAAAATGGAGGCAGACAGCGTCCACCTGATCCTTTAAAATATCATCCAGCAGCTGGCCATCCGGAAGAATCACCGGCGGTTCCTCTTCTTCGATAATAGAGGAATCGAGAATCTGCCCCGCCTCCGGGTAAATATGGTAGGTCATGACCTGTCTGGCATTCTGCCAGGAGGCTGAGATCTCCCGTAAAGATGGAACCTCTTTTCCGATGGCGGCAGTCAGAACCGCGTCGTCCTTCGAGGAGAAAGCCGCCAGCTGGCCGGTGAGTAAATCAGCCAGGTTCTTATCATGGTCTGAGTGGAACGGAAGGTTCACGATCAGCAGAAGCCCGGCAGACGGCTGTTCGGAGATCAGCACCGGCAGCCCGGCGGTGGCCTGTTCCAGCGCCTCCTTTAACGGAATCAGAAGCTGGCTGCGCTCACTCGTCTCGTCAATCTCCTGGCGCGACGGAAACGCCTGGATCAGCACGGCGCAGGAAGCGGTATTCCGCACAGGAAGAGAGTATTCTGAGATGACGTCAGATAATTCTGAGGCCGACAACTCATTTCTCAAAAGCTGTGGGATAAGATTGTGTTTGCGTAAGGAAACCTGGGCGGTGCGAAGCTTTTTCAGCGTGGAAAGCTGGTCGGAATGAAGTTCCCGCTTCATCAGGATTTCCTGCTTTAATGACGTAATCAGTTCAGTCAGTTCCCGGATGGAGATGGGCTTTAATAAGTAGTCCTTGATTCCGTACCGGATAGCGGTCTGCGCATACTGAAAATCGTCGTAGCCGCTTAAAATGACGAAGCTGCAGTCAAACTGTTCTTCCCTGGCCCGCCGGACCAGGTCTAAGCCGTTCATGCCAGGCATCTGGATATCGGTGATGACGATATCCGGTTCGTAATACCGTATCATATCAAGCGCCTCTGCGCCACTTGCCGCAGTCCCGATAACGGAAATGGAATATTCCTCCCAGGAAATGATGTTCCTGAGTCCGGAGCGGATCTCGGCTTCATCATCGACAATCAGCAGAGTGATATCAGAATATGGGTTCATTTTGTCACCTTTTCTATTATTTATGGGATCCGGGGGTTCCCGGACTATCAGAATTATAACAAATCGCCTGTTGAAAGGCAAGGCTTTACGATTCATGACAAAAAGAGACTTAAAACAAGATAAAAAATGTTCATTTCGAAAAAAATGCCAACTTAAGAGTAAAAAATGCCATGTTGCCTTTCGTTAAAATGCAGTATGATGTAGGCACATCAACAGAGAATACATAAGAAATGAACAAAAAGAACGGGAGTAAGAACTATGAGAAAAACAAAGAGATTTGCTGCACTCGGTCTTGCAGGAATGATGGCAGTATCTGCCCTGACTGCATGTTCTTCAGGGGGAGCGAAGGACAGCACAACGGCAGGGACAACCGCTGCAGGCGGCGCGGCTGAGACAAAAGCTGAGGCTGAGACTAAAGCTGAGACAAAGGCTTCTTCCGGAGACAAGGTAAAAATTACCGTCTGGACTGAGAACCGTCACGACCTGGAATACATGAACAAGGTTGTAGAAGAATTTAACAATACAAATGACCATATCGAAATCGAATACGTGGTTCAGACAGAGAACTACGTAAACTTACTGAGCATGGCTGCCAACTCCGGACAGTCACCTGACATCTTCACTCAGGTACAGACAGGCGATTTCAAGAACTTCGTAGATAACGGAATCGTTCAGCCGTTAAATGACTATCTTACCGATGAATTCAAGACAATCAATGAGGTGGACGAGCATTTATACGAAGGCGCTAATGTTATGGGCGACCAGATTTACTGGGTTCCATGCGGCAAGAGAAGTGGTTCCAGAATCATTTACAATAAAGAAATTTTCGATGAACTGGGACTGGAAGTTCCGAAGAAGTTAAGCGATTTACCAGAAGTTGCAAAGAAGATTACCGAAGCAGGCAACGGCGAGTACTACGGAATCATCTTCCCAGGTATGAGCGGCCCGTTTGAGAGATGGCTGGAGCACTCCGCAGAGATGAGCGGCGTTACTATTTACGACTATACAACCGGTAAATTCGATTTCACAGGCTTTAAGCCGTGGCTGGAAGTTGTTCGTCAGATGTTCGCAGACGGCAGCGTATTCCCGGGTTCCACTTCCATGAAGATTGACCCGGCCCGTGTACAGTTCTCTGAAGGCCATGCCGCAATCCATGCAAATGCTTCTCAGGAAGCAACTGTATTGACAGAGCAGTTCCCGGCACAGATTGAGTGGGCGGTAGCAGATCTCCCGACACTTGACGGCGAAATCAAGGGCTGTGAGACATCCAACGTCAACACAGGCTGGATGATGAGCGCATTCACCGAGCATCCGCAGGAAGCTTGGGAAGTAATCGAAT
The DNA here is from genome assembly GCA_959018155.1 of uncultured Hungatella sp. Classification (GTDB taxonomy): domain Bacteria; phylum Bacillota; class Clostridia; order Lachnospirales; family Lachnospiraceae; genus Hungatella. The sequence continues at coordinate 819 of CAUEKH010000319.1, read as the reverse complement.
ACTTTGGTTCTGAAGAAGTATTAAAGGGTTACTTTGAGGGCGGATATTCCTTACCGATTTCCAAGTACATGGATGAGAAGATTGATAAATCCAAGATTGGCCGTATGGCTGACTTTACCGGCGCTGATTACGAAGCAGTTTTACCGGTTGTTCCAAATGTAACACCAGAAGGCGAGAACTTCCGTGACGCATTATGGAATGCCTGCTTACCGGATGGTCCGGACATCGACAAGACAATCGAGACATTAAATAAGACCTACAATGACGCTCTCGATAAAGAAGTAAAGATGGGCAAGACAAAACGTCTTGTAATCAAGGATTACGATCCGCTTCACCCGAGTGATGGTACTGTAGAGTACTTAAGCGAATAAGCTTTATCAGTAAAAAGGCTGCTGCAAATGAACTGTTGCAGCAGCCTTCTTAAATTCAAAAGGTTCCTGATACTGTTAATCCCCAAGAGTAAGGAGTGAATGGAATGAATTCAAAAAAATCAATTGGATCCAGATTAGGGAAAAGCTGGCGGCGCGGTGATATCCCGATGTGGCTGATGCTGCTTCCAACTATTTTCTTTATCGTAGTAATGTCTATCTATCCGTTTGCATGGCTGCTCCGCTATGTATTTTACGATTACAACGGATTTAAGGCGTACTACGTCGGCTTTGACAACTTCAAGCGTGTTCTGACTGACAGGATTTACTGGAACAGCGTAATCCATACATTTGAATATGCGATTATGAAGCTACTTTTCGTTATCCCCCTGTCGCTGACTACAGCGGTTCTGCTTCAGAGAAAGCGGTTCGGAAGCGGCTTGTTCCAGGG
>CAUEKH010000318.1 GCA_959018155.1 uncultured Hungatella sp. | reverse complement strand
GCCTCCACAGGCTGCTCAATATGCGCCTTCCTCTTTGACTGTACAAAGGCCAGTGCAAAGGATAAGCTTCCGATTCTGCCGCAGTACATCAGAAGGATAATGATAAGCCTGGAAACAGGATGGAGGGCCCGGGTAATCCCCGTCGTCATTCCCACCGTTCCGATCGCTGAAAACGTCTCAAACAGGATATCGGAAAATCCCAGCGGCTGGATTGCCATAATCACCAGGGAGGCCGTCAGCGCCAGGAATAAGTTAATCGTCAGGATGGTCCCCGCCCTTTTCACCGCGTCATCCGCCAGACGCCGCCCGAAAATATTGATGCCGTACGTCTGCTTGATATTGGAGTGGACACACAAAAGCAGCACCACGATCGTCGTCGTCTTGATACCGCCAGCTGTTGAGCCCGGGCTGCCGCCAATAAACATCAGAATAATCGTAAGCAGCTTGCTCCCATCGCTTAAGGCGCCGGTATCCGTCGTGTTAAATCCGGCCGTTCTGGCCGTTACGGCGCTGAACAGGGAAGTCAGAATCTTTCCGCTGGTATTCATCCCCACCAGCAGATTCTGCCGTTCCAGTAAGTAAAACAGGAATGCTCCGCCAAAAATAAGGATCGCCGTGGTCATCAGCACAATTTTCGTATGCAGCATGTATTTTTTGAAATGAAGCTTATGTTTGCTCAAATCATCCCAGACGATAAAACCGATACCGCCAATGACAATCAGAGACATAATCACGAAATTGACGAGCCAGTCGTCGTAATAGGCCACAAAAGAACTGTACGGTTCCCGGTTTCCCATCAGGTCGAAGCCCGCGTTGCAGAAGGCCGATATGGAATGGAAAATTCCGTAGAACACGCCTCTCACAAACCCAAACTGTGGGATAAACCGGACAGCCAGCAAAAATGCGCCCGTCCCCTCAAAGATACACGTCCCGATAATAATTTTCTTCGCCAGTCGGACCACCCCGCCAATCTGCAGTGTGTTCACGCTCTCCTGCAGAAGCCCGCGCTCCTTTAACCCGATCTTTCTTCTCAGGATAATGGAAATAAAAACGCCCACCGTGATAAATCCAAGACCGCCGATCTGGATTAACGCCAGAATGACAATCTGGCCGAACAGCGACCACTGGGTCCACGTGTCAGCCACCACAAGGCCGGTTACACAGGAAGCGCTGGTAGCAGTAAAGAGACAGTTTAAAAATGGCTCCGCCCTCCCGTCGCGGCTGGAAACAGGAAGCATTAACAGCAGCGTCCCGATCATGATAATGCAGAAAAATCCGTATGCAATAAACTGCGTCTGGCTCAAATGGCGCCTGACGCGTTTTTGTCCTTGTTCGTTCATTTCCAATTACTGCCTTTCTGACTCTGTATTTTCTGTCCTCTCATTTGCGGAGGGGCTTTGATAGCGCCGGAAAAACGCGATCCCGGTAAACAGCAGAAACGCCGCTAAATTCACCACCACCACACTGGCCCCCGCCGGCGTGGAAATCCGGTACGACATCACCATCCCGATGCAGAAGCAGACCACGCTTAAAATCCCTGATGAGAGCACGACTCCGCGGAAGCTTTTAAATAACCGCATGGAGGTCAGCGCCGGAAAGATTACCAGGCTGGAGATCAGCATGGCGCCCATCATCCGCATTCCCAGCACAATGGTAACAGCCGTCAGTACCGCGATCAATACGTTGTACCCGGAGACATTGACACCCGTGGCCCTGGCAAAATTTTCGTCAAAGGTCACCGCAAAAATCTTATTATAGCAGAACAGAAACAGTCCCAGCACAACGACACTGAGCAGCACGCTCAGTCTCACATCGGTTTTGCTCATGGCCAGGATGCTTCCGAACATGTAACTGCTCACATCCGTCGTCATCCCCGTCGTCATCGACGTCACGATGATTCCAATTGCAAGAGCCGCCGCCGATATCATGGCGATTGCCGCGTCGCTCTTGATCTTTCCGTGCTCCGTAATCCGCAACAGGAAAAATGCCGCCAGGACCACCACCGGAATCGACACCTTAAGCGGCGACCAGCCTGCCGCCACCGCGATGGAAAGCGCCCCGAAGGAGACATGGGATAGCCCGTCCCCGATCATGGAATACCGTTTCAGCACCAGGCTCACCCCCAGTAAGGACGCGCACAGGGAGACGAGAATTCCCCCCACAAGAGCCCGCACCAGAAACGGGTAGGAAAGCATTTCTCTAATCATCTCCATCATCCTTCACCTCCCATGTAAATATGGCCCGCTTCGCTCTTTAAATACGCCTCTGTCGGTCCGTAAAATAAGACTTCCCTCTTCAAATGGAGAATCTTATTGGCCTGCTTTACCACATTGGCAATGTCATGGGATACCATCAGGATGGAGACGCCTTCCTTCCGGTTCAGCTTCCTGATTATCTCATAAAATTCTACGATAGCCTCCGGGTCCAGCCCCGTAATCGGCTCGTCGAGAATCAACAGCTTATCCGTGGCACAGAGCGCCCTAGCAATTAAGGTGCGCTGCTGCTGGCCCCCCGACAAGTCGCGGTAACACCGGCCCGCCAGACTGTCAATCCCGAGACGGTTCATGTTCCGGACCGCCAAATCCTTTTCCTTCTTTGAATAGAACGGCCTGCTGCCTCTCCTGCTCAAACAGCCGGACAGCACCACTTCATTTACCGTAGCCGGAAAATCCTTCTGGGCCGCGGTCTGCTGCGGCAGATAGCCGATTCCACTTTTTTTCAGTTCATCTGACATGGAAATAGAGCCTTTCGTCGGCTTTAACAGTCCCAAAAGGCCCTTCATCAGGGTACTCTTGCCGGAACCATTTTCCCCGACGATACAGATATAATCGCCGGCCTCCACGTCCATCGTCACATCTACCACGGCATCCTGATTCTCATATCCAAAATCCACGTGGCTGCATTGTATTAATGGGTTCATTCGTCCAGTCCTTTTCTTAAATTTATCACATTCTGTTCCATCAGTTCGAGATACGTGACACCCTCGTCGAACTGCCTTCTCGTCACATTATGGCAGGAATGAAGCAGCAGCGGCTCCGCCCCCGTCTCCTCCGAGATAATCTCAGAAACGCGGTGGCTGCTCAGTTCCAGATAGTAGACAACCGGAATCTTCTCCGCCCGGATCTTATCAATCAGGTAAGCGATCGTTTTCGCGCTCGGCTCCGTATCCGTACTGCATCCGGAAAATGCCGCCCGATACGCAAGTCCGTACTCATCCGCCAGATACCGGAACGGGAATTTATCCCCAACCACAATCAAATTCCGCTTTTCCTTCGAGACAACTTCCCGGAATTCCCCGTCTAAATGAGCAAGCTTCTCCAAGTATGCCTCTTTATTCGCCTCATAATAATCCGCATTCTCCGGATCGGCGTCTGATAAGACTGATGCGATCTCTGCCACAAGCGTCATGGCATTGACCGGAGACGTCCAGATGTGCTCATCATACTCAATCTCGACTCCCTGTCCGTCATCTGCGGTGTTGAGCCCGTCTGTCCCGTCGTATGGGGACAGTTCACCCGCGTGTGGTTCCTCTTTTCCGCCTGTCACAGCGGCGTCATGAGTCTCTTTCACACCGTGGCTTTCTCCCGCATGGTCGTGATCGTGTTCCTCATCCTCCATGCCTTCCACAATCTCCTCCTGGACCGTGTCCACGTAGTCCATGCCCACCATAATCGTCATATCACTCGTATCTATGGCTTCCAAAACCTGTGACAGCCAGTGTTCCAGCGCGCCGCCATTGCTGATGATAACGTCGGCATTCTGGATTGTCAGCATGTCGGCAGGTGTCGGTTCAAAAGAATGGCTGTCCATGCCGGCCGGCACAACCAGCTTCAAATCAACTCTGTCTCCGGCAACCTGTCTCACAAAATCATAATATGGAAACAGCGTGGCCGCCACACTCAGTTTCCCACTGTCCGTACCGCCGGCCTTCTGCCCGGCAGTATCATTTCCGGCGCAGCCTGTCAAAAGCATAACCAGAATCGCGAGTATCAAACCACTGGTGGATATCATTTTTACTCTGTTTTTCATTCATCTATCTCCGTTTTCTAACTTCCACTTCTGATTCCATCTGCCTAGTATAGCACATTTTCCCAAAAGGGAAAAGGTATGATTA
>CAUEKH010000317.1 GCA_959018155.1 uncultured Hungatella sp. | reverse complement strand
GGCCACGGCAACTTCGGTTCCATCGAGGGCGACGGGGCGGCGGCCATGCGTTATACGGAGGCGAGGCTGGAGAAATTCGCGGAAGAAGTCTATTTAAAGGATTTGGACAAGACTGTGGATTTCGTTCCCAACTACGACGAGACAGAGAAGGAGCCGGAGGTGCTTCCGGTCCGTGTGCCGAACCTTTTAATCAACGGGGCGGAGGGAATCGCGGTCGGTATGAGCACCAGCATCCCGCCGCACAACTTGGGAGAAGTCATTGACGCGGTACAGGCCTACATTGACAATCCTGAGATCTCCACCAGAGAACTGATGGAATACATGCCGGGACCGGATTTCCCCACCGGCGGAATTATCGCCAACAAGAGCGGCCTTCCGGAGATTTATGAGACGGGGTCCGGAAAAATCAAGCTGCGCGGGAAAATCGAGGTGGAACTCGGAAAACGCAAGGCCGATAAGGACAAGCTGGTAATCACGGAGATTCCGTATACCATGATCGGAGCCGGAATCAATAAATTCCTGGTAGACGTGGCTGATTTGGTGGAGTCCAAGAAGCTGACGGATGTGGTGGATATCTCCAACCAGTCCAACAAGGAGGGAATCCGCATCGTCTTAGAACTGAAGAAGGATGCGGATGTGGAGAGAATCCGCAATATTCTCTACAAGAAGACGAAACTGGAGGACACTTACGGCGTCAATATGCTGGCTATTGTGAACGGCCGTCCCGAGACGCTGACACTGAAGGGGATTTTGAAAAATTACCTCGATTTCCAGTATCAGAACGCGACCCGCAAGTATCACGCCCTTCTCGATAAGGAACTGGAGAAGAAGGAGATCAGAGAAGGTCTGATTAAGGCGTGCGATATCATCGACTTGATTATCGCTGTGCTGCGCGGATCGAAGAATTTAAAGGACGCGAAAGCCTGTCTGATGACCGGAGACACCACGAATATCAAATTCCGGGTGAAGGGATTTGAGGAGGATGCGAAGCAGCTTAACTTCACGGAGAAGCAGGCCACCGCTATTTTGGAGATGCGGCTTTACAAATTGATCGGCCTGGAAATACTGGCTCTCCAGAAGGAGTACAAGGAGACGCTGGCAAAAATCGCGGAGTATGAGCGGATTCTGGGAAGCCGGAAGGCCATGGATGAAGTGATTAAGAGCGATCTGGCAGCGATTAAGGAGGAATTTGCAACTCCGCGGCGGACCCTGATTGAGGACGGGAAGGAAGCGGTTTACGATGAGACGGCCGTGGCTGTGTCGGAGATCGCATTTGTCATGGATCGGTTCGGTTACTGCAAGGTGATGGATAAATCTACGTATGACAGGAACCGGGAGACGGTGGAGAGTGAGAATACCCACGTGATCACGTGTTTGAATACGGACAAAATCTGTATTTTTACCAATACCGGCAATTTACATCAGGTGAAGGCGGCGGATATCCCTTACGGAAAGCTGCGTGACAAGGGAACACCCATTGATAATTTAAGCAAGTTTGACGGCACGAAGGAACATATCGTTTACCTCTGCAGCGCGGAGGCCATGAAGGGACAGAAATTCCTCTTTGCCACGAAACAGGCCCTTGTGAAAATCGTGCCGGGCGAGGAGTTCGAGACGAACAACAGGACGGTGGCGGCCACAAAACTTCTCGATGAGGATGAACTGGTGTGCGTCAAAATGGTGAACGGGGAGACGGACATTGTGCTTCAGACATCGAACGGCGTCTTCCTGCGGTTCATGCTGGAAGAAATCTCGGAGATGAAGAAGAATTCGAGAGGCGTGCGCGGAATTAAGCTGGCGCAGGGAGAAGAACTGGAAAACGTATATCTGCTGGGGGACGACCCGGTGATCGAATATAAGAAAAAAGAAGTGCATTTAAACCGTCTGAAGATCGGGCGGCGCGACGGGAAGGGAAGTAAAGTACGCCTGTCGTGACACTGTGTAAAGAAGGGGAGTATGGAGAAGTGAAAATAGCGATATCGACGGACAGTACGTGTGATTTGACGGAAACAGTCATTTCACAGTATGGAATTACCGTGGTTCCGCTTTCTGTCCTGATGGATGGAAAAGTGTACCGCGACGGGGTGGAGATGAGGCCGGAACGTATTTTCGCCCATGTGGCGGGTGGCGGAGAACTGTGCAGCACGTCGGCGGTCAACGTCGCAGAGTATACGGCTGTGTTCGAGCGGCTTAAGAAGGAATACGATGTGATTATCCATATCAATATCGGTTCCGGCCTTTCCAGCTGTTATCAGAACGCGCGGATTGCGGCTGAGGATATCCCGGGGGTATTTGTGGTTGATTCCATGAACTTATCCACAGGCACCGGGTATCTTGTCGTCATGGCCGCGAGGATGGCGGCAGCAGGCCATTCTGCGGAGGAGATTGTCAGAAGTTTAAACGCGCTGCGGGAGCGGATGGATGTCAGTTTTGTGATTGATAAGCTGGACTATATCAGAAAAGGGGGACGCTGTTCTGCTGCGGCGGCCTTTGGAGCCAATTTACTGAATATCAGGCCGAGCATCACCGTGAAGTCCGGGGTGCTTCTTATCGACAGGAAGTACCGGGGGCCATTTAAGCAGTGCGTGAAGAAGTATATTGATGAGAGGATTACAGCCGCAGGGGCGCTGTGCGATCCGGAACTTATTTTTATCACTCATGCGGCCTGTACTGATGAGGTGGTGGAACTGGCCAGGGCGACGGTGGAGGGATACGGAATTTTTAAGGAAATTCTGGTCACGGAGGCGGGCTGTACGATTTCCAGTCACTGCGGACCGAATACGCTGGGTGTCCTTTTTGCCAGAAAAGGGGAATAAATTCTTCACGGGAACGTACAGTTGATGAAAATGTCTCCGTATCGCGCACAAATGTATTTTTGTGGCGAATAAATCTTGATTTTTTTCGAAGTTTGGTATAGGATAATTAAGAATTTACGAAATGAAATGAGGAGAAAAATTATGGATAAGAAGTTAAAGGTTGGCGTGTTAGGTGCAACAGGCATGGTGGGACAGAGATTTATCTCCCTTTTAGAGAATCATCCGTGGTATGAGGTGGTGACCGTGGCGGCGAGTCCGCGTTCCGCCGGAAAGACGTACGAGGAGGCTGTCGGCGACCGCTGGAAAATGACGACTCCGATGCCGGAAGCTGTGAAGAAGCTGGTAGTCATGAATGTCAATGAGGTAGAGAAGGTGGCCGCGAGTGTCGATTTCGTGTTCAGCGCCGTCGACATGACGAAGGAAGAGATCAAGGCGATCGAGGAAGCGTATGCGAAGACCGAGACTCCTGTCGTTTCCAACAACAGCGCTCACAGATGGACCCCGGATGTACCGATGGTTGTGCCGGAGATTAACCCGGAGCATTTTGAAGTGATTAAGGACCAGAGAAAGCGTCTCGGCACGAAACGCGGATTTATCGCGGTGAAGCCGAACTGCTCGATCCAGAGTTATGCGCCTGTTTTGACAGCGTGGAAGGAATTTGAGCCGTACGAGGTGGTGGCCACCACGTATCAGGCGATCTCGGGCGCAGGCAAGACTTTTAAGGACTGGCCGGAGATGGAGGGCAATATCATTCCATACATAGGCGGCGAGGAAGAAAAGAGTGAGCAGGAGCCGCTGAGAATCTGGGGTAAGATTGAGAATGGACAGATTGTGAAGGCCAGCGAGCCGGTTATCACCTGCCAGTGTATCCGTGTGCCGGTATTAAACGGCCATACAGCGGCAGTTTTCGTAAAATTCCGTAAGAAACCGACGAAGGAAGAGCTGATTGACCGTCTCGAGAAATTCAGCGGCGTTCCGCAGGAACTGAACCTTCCCAGCGCGCCGAAGCAGTTTATCCAGTATTTGACCGAGGATAACCGCCCGCAGGTGACCATGGATGTGGACTTTGAAAATGGCATGGGAATCTCTGTCGGACGTCTTCGCGAGGATACGGTCTACGATTATAAGTTCGTCGGCCTGTCCCACAATACGGTCCGCGGCGCAGCAGGCGGCGCAGTGCTCTGTGCAGAACTTTTAACCGCTCAGGGTTATATCGAGGCAAAATAATTCAGGCGTTAAAACGTATCATATAAAATTTCAGAGGCCGGACTTTTCACAGAGTCTGGCCTCTCGCAAAAATGGAG
>CAUEKH010000316.1 GCA_959018155.1 uncultured Hungatella sp. | reverse complement strand
GGAAGCATTTGCTGACGTAATCCTCGTTTAAGAAAACAAGTTCCTTAGCGATCCATTTCAGATTTAAGTCCTCATCTGCATAATGAGACTTTACGTAATCCAGGATTATATCAATGAAATCGCGCGGATCTCCCAAAAGTTCTTCCTGGACGGCGATGCTTTCCCTCAGACGGCTTTTCGTATCCAGATCCTTTAAGGCGCCTCCAACAGCCTCCCGGATCTCTTCCTCACTGCAAGGCTTTAACAGAAAATGGCGCACACCCTCTTTCATGGCCTTTTTCGCCAGCTCAAATTCTCCATATCCTGATAAAATAATAAATTCCACGTGGTTGTCAAATTCCCGAACCTTATGAATCAGTTCCAGCCCATCCATTACCGGCATTTTGATGTCGGTGATCACGATATCGGGGTGCTGATTCTTTATGGCCTCCAGCGCTTCAAAGGCATTTTTGCAGACGCCTGAAAGCGTTACGCCGCAGGAATGCCAGTTTACATTTTTACTGATGCTTTCGAGCACAGTTCTCTCATCATCAACCAGCAGGACTTGTTTCATCACTCAGCAGCTCCTCTCTTTTACAATGCGGACTTCTACAAGGGTACCATGCTGCGGCCGGGCGGAATCAGAATGGCTGATGTCCGGCGGAAGGTCAGGGGATTCTCCATCCATTCCATCTGGCGGAATGGAATACAGCAGCAGTTCGGATTCTTCCCCGAAAAGGAGTTTTAAGCGCCGGCGGATATTGATTAATCCGATTCCGCACCCCGTTCTGTTTTCGTCATTGGTGGGGACTGCATCCAGCACGGCCGGATCAATTCCGGGGCCATTGTCCCGGACCAGGATGCGCAGTACCGATTTCTCATCCAGCACACTGATCTGGATATGGCATGGTTCCAGCATGGCTTCCAGAGCGTATTTGATTGAATTTTCCACAAGGCTCTGCAAAACGAGTTTCGGCACCTTCTGGCGTTTGGCGGATTCCGGAATATCAATATCGACCAGGAGTCTTTCCTCATAACGTGTCTTCTGAATCGTGATGTACCGCATCAGAATATCCACCTCGTCCTCCAGAAACGCCGGGTCATTATCCTCTCTCAGCGTATAACGAAGCAGCTTTCCAAGAGCCTCCGTGATATAGGAAATCGTTTCCTGATGGCCTTCTCTGGCTTTCCAGCTTATCGTTTGAAGCGTATTAAAAAGGAAATGGGGATTGATCTGATTTTGGAGTACCTTCAGCTGATTTTCATGGATCAGCATTTGCTTTACATAGTTTTCCTGAATCAGCTGATCGACACGGCCTACCATCTCCTCAAACTCTTCGCAGACTACCTCCAGTTCATCGCCCTGAGACGGTCCCGTTACCGCCTCGGTCCGGAAATTTCCTTCCTGCACCGTCCGCATACGCCTGCTTAAGTGCGTAAACCGGTCGGTAATCACAGCCGTCAGCTTCTCACAGTAGAGAACCGAAATTACAATCATGGCAGCCGCCATAATGAGGAAAAAATACTTGAGAAAGCGCATGGCTCCAAATAAATTGTCATAAAGAATAAAAAAAACGTATGTCCACCCGTAATCTGAGTTATCCAGAAATGCGGTGAAATATTTATGGCCGTCGACGGAGGTTGTCCCATAACCGGAACTTTTCGCCTTGAAAATGTGTTCTCCCGGAATGTTTTCCAGGTCTGAATACAGACAGTTTTCTCTGTCAAAGACTGCCAGCCCCGGGGCATACGGGACATTGTTATTATCCCTGAGAAAGTTTTGGATACTGCCCTTCAAATCGTACTCGATTACGAGGAGGGCTTCATCCTCAAAGGTGTGGTAGTACAAATCCTTAACGCTGCGAGCACCGTAAAGACTGTCGGCCGGATAACCTTTTGCATACCAGAGAATCTCGCTGCTGTTTTCAGGAAGCTGTTTTTCTATCTCCGGAAGTATGGAACTGTCCAGGGACCGCCTCGAATTGCCTGCGTAATACCATTCGTCTTCGACGAAAATAGAGACGGAGACGATGGTACTGTTGCTTCTGAGCTGTTCCTGCATGACCTCATACATATTTTGAGCCAGCCGGAGTGATTCCATGGAAACTTCCTTCGTCCGCACGTTGGGCTTATCCGATTTCAGAGCCTTCTGGACGGCAGGATCGACGATGATATTCATGCTGAGTTTATCCACCTCACTCAGCTGCGTCTCAATGTGCCGGATGATCATATTCATATTCTGAACCGTCATGCCGTACATATTTTTTTCATATGCCCGGAAAATAAACAGCGCCGCAGCCATGATAATGATACTGGAAAAAACAGCGCTGGGAATTGCAATCAGAAGAAATTTCGTTTTCAGATTCTGCCTTTTCCAGAAATAAACCACTCTTTTCATAAACTCCCCCATTTTCGCTTAAAAAAGATCGGTTACAATATTCAGCGACAGCGCCGCCGCGTCCTCATAAGCCTTTTCGACGTAGCTGTCATACATTTGGGAAGGCGTGTGGCAGTCAGACCCCACAACCACGCGCAGCTTTAGCTGTGACGCCATTTTCCAGAATTTCTCATGAGGATATTGAAGCCTTTCCCCATCCTCAAAGGAGTGAAGCCCCCGGCGGTAGCCGTTTGCATTATATTCCAGAATATAGTTTCCAAGGCTGGCCGCCTCAAAGAACCGGTCGCACGCCCTCTCACAGTTGATATCCCACGCAAACGGGTTGATGAAAACAAAATCCGGATGGGCAATCAGCCGGAAGTAACCGGTTTTCATTCCCTCAATCAGGCTGTCAAAGTAATTCTTATAATCTGCGGTGTCCTGCATACTCCCCGAATTGCGGATCTGCCCGCTCTGATCCTTAAACATATGCTGCCCCATAATAAGATAGTCGCAGTCCTTTCCGGAGAGAAGCTTCTCGTAGTAATCCTCCATTCCCCGGATATATTCGCCCTCAAACCCGCAGAATATCTCCATTTCGGCGCTGCCTGGAACGTCCGGAGAATGCTTCCCGTAAGTTCCTTTTACCCGGCGTACATCCTCATAATAATTTTCTAACTCTTCATACTCCATGCGGTACCCGTGGGGATTCCCCGGAAAAGGCATGTGATCAGAGAAGCCCAGACAAGAAAGGCCGGCAGTTTGAGCCGCTTTTGCATAGTCCTCAGCCGTTCCATTGGCGTGTCTGCAGTAACAGGTGTGTGTATGGTAATTTACTTTTTTCATTTGTAATTTCCTCCTGGAAAACCGTTTCTCTACAATTTGACTGATAAAAGGATGGTATCACACAATGATTCACTGTGTCAATTGCTCAGGCTATCACAAAATTGGGCATTTCTGACAGGCAGTTCGGAAAGAAAGCGATGGAAATTGAGGTTAAAGTGCGTTATAATTATAAAAGCAATTTGCTCAATTCCCACCCAAACCGGAGGAACCATAAATACGCCGTGTCACATTTGAACATCTCACAAAAGAATTATCCAACCAGCCTTACCAGAGCCAGTACGACTACATCCTGTCCCTGATAGAGAACGGTCGGATCAAGTCGTTTTTAGCCTCCGGAAAGAATGGGAGAAAGCCTGTGCTGTATCGGGAATACTGGATTCTGGATACAGAAGAACGGCAGAGGAAGGCAGAGGAATGCAGAGCAGTGGAAGGCGTTTAAGGAAGAACTGGAATACGGTTTATCTCCGTCTATTCAGATTGATTATTACCGGGTCCATCCCGATATCTATGAGGCAGAGCGGCCCTGAGTATTTATGATGGACCGGTATTTAAAGGAAAACAGGGAAAAACTTTATTTAACGGAGTCCATGAATGAACGAAGCTTTGAGATCTGGGGACGGGAAAAGTTTTTAAAAGAGGAACAGGGGAAAAAGGTATGCCGCCATATGGGAATTTCCCTGGAAATACTGAATCTCTATGAGACGTCGGAACCGCTTGCATATTATTCCCACACGAAGAGCGTTCCCTAGAATCTGTTGATTATTGAAAATAAGGATACTTTTATACAATGAGGCGTCACCTTCTGGGCGGCGGAAAGACGATTCTGGGCCTGGAGACGGGAACGCTGATTTACGGGGCGGGGAAACAGATTCTTCGCTCCTTTTTTGATTTTTCCCTCTGTATGGAACCTTATATAAACTGTACGGGGAATC
>CAUEKH010000315.1 GCA_959018155.1 uncultured Hungatella sp. | reverse complement strand
TCTTCGCGCTCAGTTCATTGGCGATGTCCACATTTAACTCCACACCCGCCTCGTGGGCGATAGCCGGAAGATGCAGCATACTGTTGGTGCTGCAGCCCAGGGCCATATCCATGGTAAGGGCGTTCATGAACGCTTCCTTCGTCATGATATCGCTCGGTCTGATATTCCTGCGGTACATCTCCATCACCTGCATACCAGCGTGCTTCGCAAGCTTGATTCTCTCGGAGTAGACGGCCGGGATGGTTCCATTTCCCCTTAATCCCATGCCCAGTACTTCTGTCAGACAGTTCATGCTGTTGGCTGTATACATACCGGAACAAGAACCGCAGGTCGGACACGCCTTGCACTCATACTCTTTCACTTCTTCTTCTGTCATGGTGCCTGCCGTGTAGGAACCGACTGCCTCGAACATGCTGGATAAGCTGGTTTTGTGGCCCTGCACATGGCCTGCTAACATTGGTCCGCCACTGACGAACACTGTGGGTACATTGATACGCGCTGCAGCCATCAAAAGCCCCGGAACGTTCTTATCGCAGTTTGGAACCATGACGAGAGCGTCAAATGCGTGTGCCTTGGCAAGGCATTCTGTGGAATCTGCAATCAGATCTCTCGTTACCAGAGAGTATTTCATACCGATATGGCCCATGGCAATTCCGTCACAGACCGCAATGGCCGGTACCATGACCGGTGTGCCGCCTGCCATGGCGACGCCAAGCTTTACCGCGTCCACAATCTTGTCGAGGTTCATATGGCCCGGTACAATCTCATTATAGGAGCTGACGATACCGACTAACGGTTTCTCCATCTCTTCTTCTGTCATTCCCAGCGCATTGAACAGGGAACGGTGAGGCGCCTGCTGCATACCTTTTTTAACTGAATCACTCTTCATATCGTTACACTCCTTTTCCTTCCTTTTTGTCTCTGTATCTGACGGGCCGCGGCTTACGTATGACCCGTATCACGGTTCCCTGCGCGGCCCTGTTATGATCACTGTTTAAATACGATCCGCAATTAAATTTCCCATTTCCGTGGTAGATACCTTCTGGCAGCCCTCCGACATGATATCGGCTGTTCTGTACCCTTCGGAAAGCACCTTCTGCACCGCTGCCTCCACGGCTTCGGCCTCTTTGTCCAAATCAAAGGAGTACCGCAGCATCATGGCTGCCGACAGGATCGTCGCAATCGGGTTCGCAATGTCCTTTCCCGCAATATCAGGCGCGGAACCGTGGCTTGGCTCGTACATGCCGAACTTTCCTTCGTTCATGCTGGCGGAAGAAAGCATTCCGATGGAACCGGTAATCATGCTGGCCTCATCTGATAAAATATCGCCAAACATGTTCTCCGTTAATACCACATCGAACTGGCCCGGATTCATCACCAGCTGCATCGCACAGTTGTCAACCAGCATGTGGGTCAGAGTCACTTCCGGATAATCCTTCGCCACTTCCTCCACAACCTTTCTCCACAGTCTGGAGGAATCCAGCACATTGGCCTTGTCGACGCTGATCACCTTTTTCCTGCGCTTCATGGCAATGTCAAATGCCTTGATGGCAATTCTGCGGATCTCATTCTCATTGTAGGTGAGGGTATCCACGGCTGTCATGACGCCGTCCACTTCTTCGGTATGACGCTCTCCAAAGTAAAGACCGCCGGTCAGTTCCCTCATAATCACCATATCAAAACCGTCGCCGATAATCTCCTTCTTTAACGGGCAGGCATCAGCCAGCTCCTGATAGAGATAGGCCGGACGGATATTTGCAAATAAATTCAGGCCTTTTCTGATAGCAAGTAATCCCGCCTCCGGTCTTAAATTCGGCGCAACATCGTACCATCTGGAATTGCCCACATCTCCTCCGACTGCCCCGAGGAGAACGGAATCGCTCTTTTTCGCCGTCTCAAGCGCCTCATCCGTAAGCGGAACTCCGTATGTATCAATGGAAATGCCGCCCATTAAAACCTCTGTATATGTAAATTCATGGCCGTACACACTGCCGACCTTATCTAAAACTTTTTTAGCCTCTCTCACAATCTCCGGTCCGATGCCGTCGCCCGGAATTACCGCAATGTTATAATTCATCTCTGTCCCTCTCCTTTGCCACTGTATTGCTCTCCCCCGAACCCATACGAGGGGTACTTTCCAAATTCCCTCCGGCTTTCGGGGAGGGAATTTCTGTCTTACTGATGTTTTCTTTTCATCATAGAACATTTGAAGGGATTTTTCAACTATATTACCCGATTTTTCTTGAAAATACCATATGAGTTTGGAATTGATAATATAATCCAGAGTTATATAACAAATGGGAGATCCCCCCGTTTCACGCACTCAAAAAGGCAGGAGACTTTAAATCTCCCGCCCGTCAGCGCCTCCCTCATCTCTGCGGCTGGCGTTACATTTTCTATAAATCCGCATCCTCGATTTCTTCTAAAAACTCCTTAAACTCTCTCTTGGCTTCCTCGATCACACCGGTGTCATACGTGTTCAGCGCCTTCTCATACTTGTGAAGCGCAGCCTCCACATACTGCCTCTTCTCCCCGATGCTCTCCTCGTAGATCCGCTCTCCCCGAAGCAGAAGGTATTTGTTCTCCTCCCTGTCTCTCGGATGGATTTTTAAATAAGACAGAGTTTCGAACCGCTCTCTGATTTCTTCCTCCGTCATATCGACCTCGCTGCCCTTAAATACCTGTTTCACCACCTTGCCGCTGGAGACGACCTTCACCTCCACCTCCAAAATGGAATTGATATCGTAGGTATACGTCACATCCACGGCCTCTTCTCCCGCCTTCCCCTCCGGGATATCCAGGAAAAGTTCTCCCAGGGATAAATTGTTGGCGGCAAACCGGCTCTCTCCCTGAAGCACGTGGACGCGGATCTGCGTCTGACCGTCGCGGGCCGTGTAGAGCCGCTCCGTCCGGCTGGCCGGAATGACCGTGTTTCTCTCGATAATCGGGCAGAATACCCCGTCCTCAAACCGGCCCTTCTCCCATTCCCGGACCACCTCGGTACCCAAAGTAAACGGGCAGACATCGGTTAAAATGACCTCCTTAATCGACTCTCTCCGCTCCTTCATGGCCCCCTGAACGGCCGCGCCTAAAGCCACCGCCTCGTCAGGGTTCACATTGGTGTCCGGAAGCATTTTAAACAGACGGCTGACAAAGCGGCGGATAATCGGGCTTTTCGTCGCGCCGCCCACCAGGACGACCTTGTCGATATCGGACAGCCTGATATGGGCGTCCGAAAGGCTCCGTTTCACCGGTTTGCGGATTCTCTCTAAGAGTTCCTCACAGGCCGACTCATATTTTGCCAGTTCCACTTCAAAGTCAAGGATTTCCTCCCCCACCCGGCAGTGCATGGCAGAAACTCTGGAATCCGTAAATCCAAGCTTACAAAGTTCCGCCTGCTTGTGGATATGGCGAAGCGTCTTCTCATCCAGATTCAGCCGGTCCAGTTCCTGATGCTTTTCAAAGAACAGTTCCTCCAGCACGGCTGTAAAATCTTCTCCGCCCAGGTAGTTATCACCGGCTACGGCCCGCACTTCCAGAATCGTATCGTACAGTTCCAGGATAGACACGTCAAATGTCCCGCCGCCCAAATCAAACACGAGGAATCTGGCGTGTTCTCTGTTCTGGTACAGCCCGTAGGCAATGGCCGCGGCCGTAGGCTCACTGATAATCCGCTCCACCTTTAATCCGGCCATCTCCCCGGCCCGCTTCGTCGCCCGCCTTCTCGCGTCATTAAAATAGGCCGGGACGCTGATGACCGCCTCCGTCACCTCCTCGCCCAGATAATTCTCCGCATCCTCTTTCAGCGCGCGTAGAACGAAGGAGGACAGTTCCTCCGCCAGAAAGGTCCGGTCCAGCAGCTTAAATTTCTTCCTGCTTCCCATATCCCTCTTAAATACACTGGCCGCGCTCCCTGGATATAATAAGGACCGCTCCACCGCCAAATCCCCCACATAGACATTCGACTCCTCATCAATACTCACCACAGAAGGAGTCAGCCGCTTCCCCAGCCTGTTCGGTATGATGACAGGCCCCTCTTCTGTATAATAAGCCGCCAGGCTGTTGGTCGTCGCAAGCTCAATTCCAATTATCATGTTATCTCTGCCTCTTCTTCTGAAGCTTATCTATGGCGCTTTGAACC